>JANNRO010000225.1:0-25769 GCA_031401505.1 Planctomycetia bacterium | reverse complement strand
GAACGGGCGGCGGCGGCGCTGCGTGCCGAAGCCCTGGCTCGCGCCGAGGCGGAATCGGCGGCCCGTACGACGCGACTCGCGACGCGGCTCTCGCTGCTGCTGGCGGGAATGGCGCTGCTGCTCGGCCTGGCGCTGTGGCGGTCGGTGTTGCGTCCCGTCGCGCGCTTGAGGGCCGACGTCGCCCGCATGTCGGCGGGCGATCTTTCGACCCCCGTTCGCGAGACGACCGGCCGTCACGACGAGATCGGTACGTTGGCCCGCGACGTCGATGCCATGCGCCTCGAACTGGCGCGCGCGCGTGCGGGGCTGGAGGGGGAAGTCCGCGCCAAGACCGCCGACCTCGCGCGCACGTTGTCCGAACGCACGCGGGCGCTCGAGGAACTCGAAGCGACGAAGGATCGACTCGTCCAGTCGGCGAAGATGGCGAGTCTGGGCACGTTGGCGGGCGGGCTCGCGCACGAATTCAACAACCTCCTCGGAGGCATTCGAGCCTGCGTCGACGGCGCGCGTGCGGAGACGAAGGACCCGTCGGTCGTCGAGGATCTCGACATGGCGCGGCGCACCGCCGACCGGGGCCTCGCGCTCGTGCGCGGCATGCTCGACGTCGCCAAGCCCGGTGCGCGCGGACTGGTCGCGACCGACCTCGAGGCGCTGGTCGACGACGTCGTGCGTACGGTCGAGCGAACGACCCACCGACCGGGCGTCACGATCCGGCGTGAGCGCGCGACGGTGCCGCCCGTGCTGGGCGATCCGGCCCAACTCCACCAGGTAGCGCTCAACCTCGTGACGAACGCGCTGCAGGCGGTCGATGACGGCGAGCCGGTGGTGGTCGCGACGCGCCCGGAGGGCGGCCACGGCGTGCTCGAGGTCAGGGACGGAGGTCCCGGGGTGAGTCCCGCCGATCGCGACCGCATCTTCGAGCCGTTCTTCACGGGCAAGGAGGGTGGCACGGGGCTCGGGCTCTTCGTTTCCTACGGAATCATGGAACGTCACGGCGGGCGGATCGAAGTCGCGACGGCGCCGGAGGGAGGGGCGTCCTTCACCGTGCGAATTCCGCTCGCGGAGGGATCGAAGTACCGATCCTCGCCTGCAGTCTGACAGAATACGCGGGCCACCCATGACTCGCCCGTCCTCCGTTCCGGTGCGTCGCCTCCTCCTGATCGACGACGAGGAGTCGCTTCGCTTCGCCGTCGGCAAGAGTCTGAAGAAGGCCGGCTTCGTCGTGGACACGGCTTCGACGGGGCGCGAGGGCGTCGACAAGTTGCGTCGCGGTGGATTCGACGCGGTCGTCACCGACATGAAACTGCCCGATCTCTCGGGGCTCGACGTGGTCGCGTTCGCGACCGAGACCGATCCCGACGTGCCGGTCTTCGTCGTGACCGGATTCGGCACCGTCGACTCCGCGCTCGAGGCGATGCGGCGAGGCGCCCGGAACTTCGTTCAGAAGCCGTTCGACGTCGCGGCACTGGTCGGGATGCTCGAGAAGGAAATCGCCGACGCGAAGGCATCGAAGGAGACGCGCACGTTGCGCGCGCAGGTCGAGCGACGCTTCGCCCCCGATCGCTATCTCGACGTCGACAGCGAATTGAAGCGGGGCGGCGGCGCGTCGCCGTCCGGCGCGAACCGAGTCGGGACGGGACCCTCGTCCGATTCGTCGGCGGCGTCTTCGGACGCCCTTTCGCGCGGGCCGGACGGGCCGCTCGGATTGCGGGACGCCCAGAGGCGATTCGAGGTGCGTTACGTCGAAGATCTGCTCTCGCGCACGGGTGGGAGCGTGGCGGGTGCAGCGAGGCTTGCGGGGATCAGCCGGCCCAATTTCCACAAGAAACTGAAGTTGCTCGGCGTGGATCCGGAGCGGTTCAAATCGGCCCACCGGCGCGGGAAGTCCGCCGGCCTTTGACTCCGCGGGACGCCGGTTCGCGTGCCGCCCATTTCCGGGAGACGATCGCGTGAAGAAGCCCCTGGTCATCGCGCTCAGTCTCGTGACGCTCGGCGCCGCGATCTTCGTGGCGTGGCCGCTGCTCGTTCCCGAGGCGAACGACGTCACGCTCTACTGCTCGGTCGATCAGGACCAGTTCCTTCCGATCGTGGCGGAGTTCACGAAATCGTCGGGCGTGCGCGTCGCGAGTCAGGGCGACACGGAGGCGTCGCGCAGCGTCGGGACGAAGCAGCGACTGGCGCTCGAGAAGGATCGCCCCGTCGCCGACGTGCTCTGGGCCAACGAAATCCTGAACACCGTGTATCTGCGCAACCAGGGGCTCTTCGCGCCGATGCCCAAGGACCTGCTCGAGGGGTTTCCGGTCCGATGGCGGGACACGCGGGGCACGTTCGTCGCCTTCGCGGGTCGTGCGCGCGTGCTGCTCGTGAACACGAAGCTGCTGCCGAATCCTTCGGATTGGCCCACGTCGTACGAGGACCTGTTGAATCCGAAGTGGGGCGGGGAGGGTCGTCGTGCGTGCGTCGCCGCACCCCTGACGGGCACGACCTACACGCACGCGGCGGCCATGCTGGCGTCCGACAAGGCGAAGGGCGAGGCGTTCTGGACCACCATCGCCGCGCGGATGGCGAGGGGCGAGATCAAGGTGGTTCCCGGCAACGGGGCGGTGAAACAACAGGTGGCCGACGCGGCCAACGGGGTGGCGTTCGGGCTGACCGACACCGATGATGCGCGCGAGGCGATCAACTCGGGCGCTCCGGTCGAGATCGTCTATCCCGATCAGCAGGACGGCCGTCCGGGTACGTTCGTCATTCCCAACACGGTGGCGTTGATCAAGGGCGGCCCCCATCCGGTCGCCGCCGAGAAACTGATCCGCTATCTCCTCTCGAAGGAGACCGAGGGGCGGCTCGCATCGGGTCCGATCGCGAACATTCCCGTCCGCGACGGAATCAACACCCCTTCCTACGTGAAGCGCGCGGTCTTCGGCGCCGTCACCGACCCTGCCCGGGAGTTCCGTGCGCAGGAGGTCGATTGGGATCTCGTGGGACGCGAGGAGGATCGCGGCCAACCCTTTTTCGCACGCCTCTTCGCCTCGAAGTAAGCGGCGCCCATGGCCGGAGATCGTCACGTCTGCGCGGTGCCGGTCCGCCGGCCTCGCGAAACGGAGGTTGCGCCATGCCGGGCGAAATGGCTCGAGGCCGCGCGAGAAGCCTAGGACCGTCGCGGCCTCTGGTGGGCCGCGAGGTCCGTAGCGACGAAGCACGGGCCGAGCCAGTTCGCCCCGCATGGTACGCCCAACGGGATTTGAACCCGTGTCTCCACCTTGAAAGGGTGATGTCCTGGACCAGGCTGGACGATGGGCGCGTGTACGGTCGCGCGACGTTCGCCGCAGAATCGCCGATGTCAAGGCAGGCGTGGAACCGGCGATCGTCGAGGCCGAGGCGCGTGCCCGCGGGGCTACCGTCGAACCCGCGCCCCCTCGAGCACGCCCCAGAAGATGTCGTAGTTCACATCGGTCTGCCCGGGGACGTCGATGCCCCGCTTCTTCGAGGCGAAACAGATGCGCGTGGGCCCGCGCTCGGGCACGAAGGGGCTCGGGTGCTTGTCGTTGTGCTTGCCGCTCGTCAGATCGTCGACGAGCGTGCCGTCGTCGGACGCGCGCAGCACGAGCCGTCGCTTCCCGTCCGGCTCCTCGGTGTGATGAACCAGGAGGTCGCTGCCGACGAAGAACGCGTGCTTGTGGAAACCCGGGGTGGAAGTCAGCCGACGGACCCCGCTTCCTTCGGCGTTGCAGACGAAAATGTGGCTCTCGGCGGCGTCGGAGACGCCCATGTAGGCGTGGAACGTGATCGACCGGCCGTCGGGCGACCAGGTCGGGTGGCAATCGTTGCGGGTCCGATCGTCGGTCAGACGAACCGGCTTCCCCACGCCCTTGGCGTCGAGCGGAGCCTTCCACAGATGGAAATTGCGCGGCGTGCCCGCGTCGGAGAACCACGCGAGCCACCGCCCGTCGGGCGACACGCTCGGGTGCTTGAAACTCACCTTCGGATCGGACAGGAGCACCGCGCGCTCGGTCGGATCGTCGACCGACGCGCGCACGATCGACCACGGCGCCTCGTTCGACGCCTGCCATCGGAAATAGACGTGCTGCCCGTCGGGTGAGAAGGCGGGCTGCGTGTGATTGCCCTTCGCACACGTCAACGGTCGCTCGCCGGTCCCGTCGGCGTCCACGAGGTAGATCTGGAGGCGGCCGTAGGTGCCGCCGTAGTAGGCGAGCGACCTTCCGTCCGGGGAAAAGACCGGGTGCTCGTGGATTTTTTTACCGATGGTCACCTGTACGAGGTCCACGAGCTTCACGGTGTCACCCATGCGGCCCAAGATACGATCGGGCCGCCGGGAGTCGAGACGGCGCCGTCTCCCCGGAGGAGGAGGGTCCGTGACTCATCCGGCAGCGATTCCCTTCGAGCTGACGAGCGAGCAGATCGAATTGTCGCAACTCTTGAAGGCCGTCGGCGCCTGCGACAGCGGCGGCGTCGCCAAGCACGTGATCCAGGCCGGCGAGGTCGCGGTCAACGGGACGAAGGAGTTTCGCCGGGGCCGCAAACTCGCGGCCGGCGACGTCGTCGTCTACAAGGGCAAGGCGTACGAAGTGAGGGCGGCGCCGACCGGTGAATAGAACGGCGCCGCGTCCGGCGTCGATCGAGCGTCAATCGTCGGAGGGGGAGGAGCGCGAGGAGGGGGAGTCGATCGTGGAATCCGCCGACGACTCCGCGGCGGTTCGGGCGCGCGGGTGCGCGGCGTCGTAGGCCTTCTTGAGCGCCGAGAGCGTCATGTGGGTGTAGATCTGCGTCGACGAGAGGCTCGCGTGGCCGAGCATTTCCTGCACTTCACGCAGGTTGGCGCCTCCCTCGAGCAGATGGGTCGCGAACGAGTGCCGGAGCACGTGCGGGCTCGTGCCCGTCGGAAGGCCGGCGACGCGTGCGTAGCGGTCGAGGACGCGCGAAATGCCGCGAATCGACAATCGATCCCCGCGGGGATTCAGGAACAGCGCGGTGCGGTGGCGACGGATGCGCGCCTTGGACGACGCGTCGAGGTACGCGTTGAGCGCCACCACGGCGGGACCGCCGAGGCCCGCGAGCCGTTCCTTGCGACCTTTGCCCTCGAGCAACGCCGTGCCTTCGGACAAATCGAGATCGGAGAGATCGAGAGCCGCCGCCTCGGCCACGCGCGCGCCGGAGGAGTAGAGCGTCTCGAGGATCGCACGATCGCGTGCCGCGAGCCAATCGTTGCCCTGCGGTGCGTCGAGCAGCGCCTCCACTTCGGAGGTCGACAGCACCTTCGGAAGCGGGCGTCCCCGTTTGGGGACCTTCAGCGCGTCCGCGGGGTCGGTCGCGATGCGTCCCTCGGCGGCGAGCCAGCGGAAGAAGGCACGGATCGCGGAGATCTTGCGGGCGACCGATCGCAGGTGGAGCCCGCGTTCGGCGAGCCGGCTCAGGTGTCGGCGCAACTCGAGGAGGCCGACGTCGGACGCGGGGACGGGCGCGTCCTGCTCGATCGTCTCGCAGAGTTCCGACAAGTCGCCCGTGTACGCGCGCAGCGTGTGCGGAGAGAGGTTCCTCGCCGTTCCCTGGTGGTGAAGGAACGCCTCCACCTCGTCGAGCAGCGATGCCGCGCGTTTCATCGGCCGTGCCCCCCGGAGATCGCGCGCGCGATGGCGGCGCCCTTGTCGAGGGTCTCGATCCGTTCGTCCTCGGGATCGGAGAGCCACGTCACGCCGCCGCCGACGCGATAGGAGACCTTCGACGCACAGAGGCAGACGGTGCGGATCGCGACGGCGAGATCGAAGTCGCCGCCCTCGTCGAACCAGCCGATCGCCCCGCAATAGGGCCCCCTCGCCTCGCCTTCGAGCGCGTCGATCACGTTCATCGCCTCGACCTTCGGCGCACCCGTCACGCTGCCCGGCGGAAAGGCGCGCCGGATGGCCTCCGTCGGATGGACATCGCGGGACAGTCGACCCGACACGACGCCGACGGCCTGATGGACGGTCGCGTACCGTTCGAGCCGACGAGCCATTTCGACGCGCACGGAACCCGGCGCGCACGATCGAGAGAGATCGTTCCGCGCGAGATCGACGATCATCGCGAGCTCCGCCCGATCTTTCTCGCTCGATCGAAGGTCGCGAATCAACGTCAGGTCCTGGCGGCGGGTTCGGCCGCGACGTCGCGTGCCTTTCATCGGCCGGGTTTCGAGCCGATCTCCCGTTCGCGCGAGGAAGCGTTCCGGCGACATCGAGAGGATCGCGCGTTCGTGACCGATGTCGACGAACGTCGAGAACGGCGTCGACGACGCGTCGGACAGGCGATCGAAGAGGTCGGGGGCGCCGGCACCCCACGCGCCCTCGAAGCGTTGCGAGACGTTGGCTTGAAAAAGGTCTCCCCGCCGGATGCGCCGTCGCACCGCGGCCACGCGGCGTCGGTAGGCCGACGCCGTGACGACCGGACGGGGAGCCGGGACGTGCGGCGAGGCAGGCCGGTTCTCCTCGCCGATCGGCACGAGTCGTCGGCAGAGGTCCGCGCGAGCACGTTCGGCTTCGTCGGCGGTCGGCCCGACGCCGGAGACGAACGCGCGATGCGTCCGGTGGTCGTACGCGAGCACGGCGTCGTAGCGGCCGAGCCAATAGGTCGGAAATCCGTCGGGAGGGCGTCGACCCGGCGGCGACGCTTCGACCGCCGAACGGGCCTCGTAGCCGATGAATCCCGCGAACCCGCCGGAAAATGGCGTCCTCGGTCCGTCGCGGGCCACGCGGTGCGGCCAGTGGGAGGCGAGCGATTCGAACGGATCGGCCGTTCGGCCGGCGGGACCGTCGTCCGACGACAGGATCTGCGTCGGATCGCTCGCGAGGTACGACCATCGGGGGACGTCGGCCGGGCCCTGCCCTGCCCGCCGGAAGAACGCGTGTCGCCGTCGTCGGACTCGGAACCAGAACTGCTCGAACGCCGGCGTCGCCAGGCGGCCGAGCGACGACGTACGGACGTAGCGGACGGGAAGGGCGGAACGCGGCACTCGCGCATCGTACGGCTCCACCCCGACCCGGCCGACGCCGGTTCGCCGGATGGAACGTTCGGCCTCGATTTTGCGTCGTTCCCCATGCCGGGCCTTCCCGGCGACGGCGTTCCAGCCGGCGGACGCGGGCGCAAGCAAGCGTCCGTCACGGGAACGTCCTCGAACGGCTACAATCCTTCGGCCTGGGCCAGGGAGGTCTCCATGTTTCGATTTCATCGCTCGTCCGTTCCGCTGACGGGACTCGCCGCCGTGCTCGTCGCGATCCTCGCGTCGGCGCCTTCTCGCCTCGTCGGTGCCGACGATCTGAAGCCGGCCGATCCGAAGCCGGCCGATCCGAAGCCGGCAGACCCCAAGCCCGCTGATCCGGCGATGGCCGACCCGGCCATGGACACGCCGCCGGCGGATGCCGGTATGGGCGCTCCGCTCGTGCCCACGCCGGCGCCCGGAGATCCGGCGCCCGCACCGGCTGCACCCGTCGACCCGGCCGCCCCCAAGGTCGAGCCCGTGCTCGTCGGCGAGGGAATGAAAGAACTCGAGCGACTGAAGGCGCTGCTCAAGAAGTCGAAGTCCGAGAATGCCGACATTCTCGCGTCGCAGGATGCCGTCGCCAAGGGCATCCTGAATCTCGCGCCGGACGTCGAGCCCGCGGACGACATCGCCAAGGCGGCGTTCGAGAAGGCGAAAGACGCCTACATGGACGAGGCCGAGAAGTTGATGATCGAGGCGCTCGAATTGACCAAGATTCGCGCGAACACGAAGTCGAACGAGCGTGACGACGTCAACATCAAGGCCGCCACGATCCTCGCGACCTGCCGACCCGCCGTCACGAAGAAGATCATCGACGCGCTCGAGACGAGGGTGTTCAAGGCGGCCAAGGAGTACACGCCGCCGACGTCGCTCTACGAAGAGGCGTTCAAGGCGATCGGCGTCCTCGGCTACCGCACGGCCGGCAACGACTACCTCGCGAGTTGGATCAAGTACGACAACTCGCCCAACATCACCGACCGCATCAAGGCCGCGTTCGAGGCGATGGTGTTCTTCAAGAACTTCAAGGGCACGGAACGCCAGGAGATGGTCGAGAAGATCTGTCGTTCGTTCATCGGCGTCGAGCACGCCGCCGAGGTCAACAAGACGAAGGAAGACCGCGCACAGAAGCAGGTCTGGGACAAGATCAAGCCGGCCGTGATCAAGGCGCTCCAGTACCTCTCCAAAGAGCCCAAGGACAAGAACAACAATCTCCTGGGTTCGGTCAAGGCGTTCGACGAATGGTTCCGCCAGCACGACAAGCCGAAGGATCCGGCCTGGTTCGAGCCGAAGGTTGCGCCCCCGGCCGCGGTGCCGGGTGGCGCCGTCCCGGGCGCTCCCGCGGCCCCCGCGCCCGGCGGCGGCAAGTAGTCCGGAACCGCTTGCGACGGCCTGACCCCGTGTCCGCAATCCGGGCGTCCGCGATCCGGGCTCCGGATCGGTTCGTCGCGACGGGCGGGCCCGCTCCGGCGGGTGTGGCGTGATGTCGGACTGGCGCCGCACCTACGCCTCCGATTCGCGCGCGCTGCTCTCGACGGCGCGCGCGGTTCGTTTGGGCATCGTGACCGGGCTGCTCTCGTTTTCGCTCCTTCTCGTTGCCTCGCAACTCTGGCGAACGAAGGAGACCCCCGCGGTCCGTCCGCCGGTCCGGGCGCACGACGCAACCGTCGACATCTGGGTCGGTGAGTGGACGAAGGGCGTGACCTGCGTGCTCGCGTCTCCTTGGAATCAGGCCGCGTGGGACAAGGCGTCGGACGCGACGCTGCACTCTCCGCGCGATACGGGACTGCCGGCCGATTACGTCCTGTACGACTGCTGGCTCTTCAACATGACCGATCACGCGGTGACGGTTTCGTTGACCGACGGGAGTCTGCTGGTCACGCCGGCACCGCCTCTCGACGCGACGCTGCCGCTGCGCAGTCTCTCGGCCTGGCTTTCACCGAAGTCGGGGGCGCGCCCTCCCGATGGCGGTCCGGCGACCGTGCTGCGGGCGCTCGGCGCCGACCGGGATACGATCGAACTTCCTTCGGGCCGGATGATCCGCCATCCCGTCGCGCTTGCCGAGCGGGTCGCGCTCGGCACCGTACGCGCCGTCACGACCGCGGACGGAACTCCGTTTCGGTTGCGTCAAATGGCGGAGCCCGAGTGGGCAGAGTTGACCCAATCACCCCGCCGCGCGGACCTCGAGAACTACCTCCGATGACCGTTCCCCCGTTTCGTCCCGATGCGGCGTCCGAGGCGTCGGACGAAGTGCCCGTGCGCCGACCGGCCGAACCACCCATCCTGGGCCCGGTCGGGCCCGGCCACGCGCCCCCTTCGGGCGCGTCGACGTCGGGCACGGTCGACCTCCCCGCCGAAGGCTCGCGGTTTCGCCGGCCCGAACGGTCGCCGTTCGACGCCGCCTCGAGGGACTCGGGCACCGATCGACGTCCGGACGATTTCAACGACCCCGACGGCGTCGTCGACGTCATCGACTCGAGGGCGCTCTCGGTGTCGCGCGACGGGGGAGTGCCCGGACTCCACGGCGTGTCCGAGCCGCTGGCCGCGCTCGCCGCCGCTTTCCAGGCCAACGCCGAGGCGCTGCGGCGCTCCCATGAGCTGCAGGCCGACCTCGGACGGGCCCTTCAACGCGCCGACCGATCCGAGGCGATGGTCCAGAACACGGCGGCGTTGAACGACACGTTCAAGGGGCTGACGCAGGTCCAGCGCTCGCTGATCCATTCGGTCGACGAGGCCGACCGGGCGACGCGCGTGCACAGATGGTTCCTCCCGACGCTGGTGCTCGCGTCGCTGGTCGTCGTCGGCGCCGGGCTCTGGCTCGTCGTCACGAGGATGAACGAGATCGAGACCGACGTCATCGGTCGCGGCGACGTGGGCACGCAGTTGAACGCCGCGCGACGCGAGGGCGAGGCGGTCGCGCGCGAGGGGCTCGCCGCGTCCTACGAGACCGAACGCCGGGCCTTCGACGCGAGGATGAAGGACCGCGACGACGAGTTGCAGGCGTTGAAGGCCGATGCGTCGACGCGCGACGCGAAGACGAAGCAACTCGAGGTCGATCTGAACGCCGCATCCCAGGAAATCCAGGGCGCGCGCAACGACACGCTTCGGGCGCGAGCACTCGAGGCGGAACTGAACCAGCTGCGCGTCGACGCCGCGATCAAGGGGCCCGAGGCCGAGCGGTTGCGCCTCGAACTCGAAGCCGAGAAGCGCACGGTCGCCGACTTGAGACGCCGACTGGCCGACGTGGGGCTCGGGCGCGTGCCTTCGAATGACGGGTCGCAAACGCCCTTTGCCGAGGCCGTGCCGAAGGAGTCGACGGTGCCGACGCCGCGCGACGACGCCGAGCCGATGACGGATCGACGCGCCCTCGAGATGGCGCGCACGCGCCTCAACGAATTGCTCGAGGCCGCGGCTTCGGGCCGGACCGACCACCTCCAGGTGACCGCGCTCGGATCGGTGGCGGGCACGCGTGTCGAGGGCGCGACCGTCGTCCGCTATGGCGCGGCCGGCAAGGTGATGAGTACGTACAAGGCGAAGGATCTGAAGATCACCGTCGATCGGACGCGACGGATCGTCGAGTTCGCCTTCTCAGACGGGACGCTCGACTACGCGGGCAGCCGCGTCCCGTTCCCGGGCGGCGCGTTGACCGTCGTGGTGGCCGAGGGCGACCAGATCACGACGTGGCTTCGGAGCGGGCTCACGTTCATCGGCTCCCGGTAGCGCGCCCGTGGATCCGGCGCTCGTTCACGCGCTCTTCGCGATCGCGGGCGTCGCAGGCGGTGCGGGGGCGGTGATCGTCGTTCGAGCGTTCGCACGCGATCGCGCGACGGGACCAGCGTCCGACGCCGAGAACTCCTCCCTGTCGCGTCGCGAGACCGAGTTGCGGACCGAGGCCCTTCGTCTCTCGGGCGAGGCGACGACCGTCGCCCTGGCGCGTCGAGAGACGGAGGCGGCCCGGGCCGAGCTTCGTCGCCGGATCGAGGCGACCGCGGGCATCGACGCGGGCCACGAGAAGGAGCGCGCGCTCGCGGAACTCGAGCGCGAACTGGCCGACGAGAAAGCGAAACTCGTGCGCCGCGCGGTCGAGACGGCGCGCGAGGAGGCCGATGCACGGGCCCGATCGATCGTCTGTACGGCGATCCAGCGCGTCGCCGCGAGTCATTCGGCCGAGAAGACCGTCGCGTCGGTGACGCTGCCCGACGAGATGAAGGGGCGCGTCATCGGGCGCGACGGACGCAACGTGCGCGTCTTCGAGCGGGCGACGGGGTGCGACGTCGTCGTGGACGACACGCCCGGCGTCGTCACGATTTCGGGGTTCGACCCGGTGCGGCGCGAGATCGCTCGGCGCGCGCTCTCGAGCCTGGTCGTCGACGGCCGCATCCATCCCTCGTCGATCGAAGCGGCGGTCGCGCAGGCGGGGCGGGCGATCGAGGCCGAACTCGTGGAGGCGGGACGTCGCGCACTGGTCGAGTGCGACGTGGGGGATGCCCATCCCCGGATCGTGGCGCTGCTCGGGCGCCTTCGCTACCGCACGTCCTACGGTCAGAACGTGCTCGCCCATTCGATCGAGGTGGCTCATCTGGCGGGCGTCATGGCGGCGGAGACCGGGCTCGACCCGCGGATCGCGCGCCGCGTCGGACTGCTTCACGACCTCGGCAAGGCGATCGACCACGAGACCGAGGGGGCGCACGCCGTGATCGGCGGCGATCTCGCCAAGGCTTGCGGGGAGGCGGCGCTCGTCGTCAATGCGATCGCCTCCCACCACGAGGACGTGCCGCAGGAGAGCGCGTACGCGGTGTTCGCACAGGCGGCTGATGCCGTCAGCGCCGCTCGGCCCGGAGCACGTGTCGACGCGGCCGATCGTCAGATCAAGCGTCTCAAGGATCTGGAGGCCGTCGCCGCCTCGTTCGAGGGGGTCGTTTCGGCGTTTGCGATCCAGGCGGGCCGCGAGATCCGGGTGGTCGTGGACGCCTCGAAGGTGTCGGACGTCGAGGCCGTGCTGCTCGCCCGGGCCATCGCGATGGCGATCGAGGCGGAATTGACCTATCCCGGGGAGGTCAAGGTGACCGTCCTGCGCGAAACCGAGGCGGTTCACTACGCCCGGTAGGGACGATCGGCCCCCCGGGTGGCCACCGTGCTCCGTGGTGGGGGGGAAGCAGGGAACCCTGCGCGAACCACCGCGTCGGATAGGATGGCACGACGTCGATTCGGGCTCCGGAACGTCATCGGGGCGCGTTCGGCGGCGGGGAGGGCATTCTTCGTGGCGAAACCAATCGGTCGTTCGAGCAGTCCGCGGGTCGTGACCGCGATGGCGCTCATGCTCGCTGCCGTCGGCGGGCTCGTGGCACCGCGTGCGGCGTCCGCCGCCCTGCACAGCAACCCGGAACTCGGGTACTCGATGCAGATTCCCTCGGGCTGGAAGGAGATCCCGATCGCGAGCGAAGAGCGCTACATCGTCGCGAAGTTCCTCTGCGATCGGGAGTATTCCGATCCGAAGGAGGGGTGGGGGCACACGCCCGATCTGAAGGTGATCGTCTTCCCGAAGGGACAAAAGCAGGCCGCGGACATCACCAAAGAGGGCGACACGACCGTGCTCCGATTGGTGAACCCGTACAAGAACTACTCCGACTACCTGAAGTCGGACACGACGGGCGGCGGGCACTTCATCAGCAAGGAAGAAAACCTCGTCGTAAACGGCATCGACACGACCTGGTACGAGGTGACGTACGAGAAACTGACGGTCAAACGGCGCTCGATCGCGTTCGCGTATCACTGGGACGACTGCGATTACGTCGCACAGTACGGCGAGATCCTGGACGCACCGTGGAAGAAGATCTCGCCTGAACTCATCGGCACGTTGAAGTCGTTCAAGATCTTCCCGCGCAAGGGTTCGATCAAGCGCGAGGTCACGGGGGGAGACGAGACCGGCGTCACGGTCCGCACGGGCGAGAAGAAGGGGACTCCCGAGGAGCGTGCGAAGGATCGGGCGGAGAACTTCGAGCGTCGCGTCCGCCTCGCGACCGAACGCCTGCCCGACGGATGGAAAGTCAAGCGTTCGAAGAACTTCGTCGCGATCACCCACGTCGACATGAAGTACACCGACTACGTGCTCGCGCAGGCCGAGGCTCTGCGCGCGTGGCTCGACGAGAAATTCGGCTGGATCGGCGAAGACTACGTCACGGGCGAGATCATCCGCATCTGCGTGAATTACGACGAGGAGAACGCGTTTCGGGACACGTCGGCCAAGAGCGCGGGCGTCGGCGAGATCACGATGTCGCGAACCGGAGGGCTCTACGAGTTCCGCTATCTGAACGACCGTGTCCGCGAGCGCTACTTCTATGACCGCAACAACGAGTTCGCGTGGTCGATGCCGGCGTGGCTCGAACGCGGGCTCGACTCCATGATCTCGTCGTCCTACATGCGGGCCGGCCGGCTCGAGTTCCGCGCCGATCGGACGGAACTCGTCAATTCGAAGGGCTCGGCGCGAGCGGGCACGTTGATTCCGCCCCGCGAGATCATGCTGGCGACGTACAAGCCCTACGAGCCGGGCGCGGCGCCGACCCCGTTCCAGCCGTTCAAGCCGACCGGCGATCCGCTCGATCAGGCGTCGGGCTTCGTGCGGTGGCTCGTGCTGGGGCCCGGTGCCAAGAATCCGCGCACGAAGGATCTCCTGAGGACGTACGCCGAAGCGATGGCGCAGGTGCGCGACGAGTCGACGAAGAAGGCCGATGGCAAGGTCGAGGAGGCGCCCAAGACCGAGGCAGAGGAGGAGGCGCGATTCAAGGCGCGTCAATCGAACTGGCGTGACAACGAGAAGGAGCGCGTCCAGCAGATCTTCGACAAGGTCTTCGCGCAGTGGTCGGAAGCCGACTGGACGGCGGTCGAGAAGTCGTATCAGGCGTTCGTGATGTAGGAGGCGTTCGTGACGTGAAATGCGTCCGTGACGTGAACGGGCGGCCCGAGAGCCCGACTTGGCCTCGACGAATCCGTCATTCCCGGAATCCAACTTCCATGCGTATCGTCACCCTCGGCGCCTCCCTGCTCGCGTTTGCGACGTACGTCGCGTCGGCCGCGGGCGATGCCCGTGCCGATTCCCTGCTCCTGAAGGACGGCCGGACGATCGAGGACGTCAAGGTCGAGAAGCAGGAGGGGAAGTACAGGGTCTCCTTCAAGAACGGCGACGTTCTCGTGTCGGACACGCTCGTCAAGGACGTCCTGATCGTGACCGCGGCCGGTTTCGAGCCCCGAAACGACGAGGAGAAGGCGCTCGCCGCGAAGGGACTCGTCCCGTACGAGGGAAAGTGGATCCCGAAGGCCGAGCGCGACGCGCTCGTTTCGAAGCGGGCGGCGGCGGCGAAGAAGCGCATCGAGGACGCGAAGGCCCATCGGCTCTGGCGCAACCGCTACAAGGAGAAGACGGCCAACTTCGACTTCGAGTACACGATCTCGCCCGAGATCGCGAAGGGGTACATGGATCTGATGGAGACGTACTACTCCGTCTTCACCAAGGCGTTCGACTGCAGGCGCAACCCCAAGCAGCGCCTGACCGTGTGCTTTTATCACGATGAAGACACGTTCCAGCAGGTGTCGGGTGCGCCACGGAACGCGCTCGCCTACTACAGCTTCACCCCGGGCACGCCCAAGGAACTCAACTTCTTCTACGACCGCACGCGTCCGCAGCAGACGACGGCGATCATGTTCCACGAGGCGCAGCACTACCTCGCGCACCTCCTCGACACGAATTTCCGGTATCCGCACTGCATGGGCGAGTCGATGGCCGAGTACTTCGGCGGAAGCAGCTGGGATCCCGTCAAGAAGCAGATGGTGACGGGAGGCGTCCAGGAGGGCCGGTTGACCGAGGTGCTGACCGACATCCAGGCCGGCGAGACGAAGTCGCTCTCCGACCTGCTCCAGAACAAACTGGGGTACGAGGACTACACGTGGGGCTGGACGTTCTGCCACTTCATGATGGAGACCCCGAAGTACACGCCGAAGTTCCGGGCGTTCTACATCGCGCTCTCGCGCGGGAAGGACGTCGCCCGATCGGACAGCGGATTCGGGAGCAGCGGCTGGAAGACGATCGACGGCGGACAGATCCAGGCCACGTTCCAGAAAATCATGGGCGTGAAGGATCTGAGCGTGCTCGAGCAGGAATGGATGGAGTACGTCAAATTGCGGCTGAAGGTCGAGAGCGTCGTGGGGCTCGAGGAGGCGGCGTTCGCGGCGTTTGCGACCGATCAGACCATCAAGGCCGATCGCTTCTTCAAGGCGGCGATCGAGAAGGGCTCGACCAACCCGAGCGTCTATCGCCGCTACGGGGACCTGCGCGCACGCAAGGGTGAGACCGACGAGGCGATCGCGCTCTACCGCAAAGGGCTCGAATTCGATCCCTTGAGCGCCGATCTCTACACCCGCCTCGGGCGCGCGATCCGCACCGTCAAGAGCGAGGAAAACGACAAGGAGGGCCGGCGCATCCTCGAGTTGGCGCGCGAGATCGATCCGGACAACGCCGACCTGACGTTGTTGATCGACGATGCACTCGAGAAGCTCGCCGGCGAGAGCGACGAACCGCAGAAGTGACTGGGCGGGCGCCGACCGTGATCGAACCGATCACGTCGGGACGCCGAGCCGCCCGAGCAGGTCGATGACACGGCGCTCGATTTCGTCACGGATGCGGCGCACCGTCGGCAGGTCCTTTCCCGCCGGGTCGTCGAGGAGCCAGTCTTCGTAGGATCTCCCCGGAAACACCGGGCAGGCGTCGCCGCAACCCATCGTGATCACGACGTCGGCCGCACGGACGAGCGTGTCGGAGAGTCGCTTGGGCGCGGCCGCGGTGAGGTCGATCCCGCGCTCGGCCATGACGGTCACGGCGGCGGGATGTACGCGTTCCCCGGGGGCGCTGCCCGCGGATCGCACGCGAACCGCGCCCGCGGCCTTCGCCTCCAGGAACGCGGCTGCCATCTGGCTTCGACCCGCGTTGTGGACGCAGACGAAGAGGACTTCGGGGAGGTCGGTCATGGGACGCTCGGCGGCTCGGAGGGCCTCGCGGGGGTGTCGAAGAGCTTCGCGCACGCGAAGACGGCGATCGTGCCGCCGAGCAGCTGGCCCAGCAGGAAGCCGGGAACGCTCGCCGGAGCGATGCCCGCGAACGAGTCGGAGAGCATGCGCGCGAGCGTGACCGCGGGATTGGCGAACGCGGTCGAGGACGTGAACCAATAGGCGCCCCCGACGTAGGCCGCGACCGCGAAGGGCGTGGCCTTCGGGGTCGGCGACGACGAGACGCCTCGGATGACGACGAGCAGGCCGAACGTCGCGACGAGTTCCGAGAACACCAGCGCGACCGCGCTCCGGTCGTTCGTCGCGAGTTCGAGACCGGGGCGGCCGTACAGCACGTTCGCGCACACGGCGCCCAGTGCCGCGCCCAGGACCTGTGCCAGAACGTAGGGACCCAGCTCGCGCCGTGCGAGGCGTCCGCCCGCCGCCTCGACGATCGAGACGATCGGATTGAAGTGGGCGCCGGAAATCGGGCCGAGCGCCAGCAGCAACGCGGTCAGCGCGAAGACCGTCGCGAGCGTGTTTTCGAGGAGTTGGAGCCCGACGTCGTCAGGCGACATCCGTTGCGCCGCGATGCCCGATCCGACGACCGCGAGGACGAGGAACAGCGAGCCCAGGAACTCGGCCGCGAACCGTCTGACTAGCGAGGCGCGCAGCACCCGCCGCCTCCGGACGTCGCCGAATCGGCGGCGGGACCCGAGGAGCAACAGCCGGTCTGATCCGCGACGACGGGGAGCACGGAAAGCGAACCGGCCTTCGCGGTGGGGGCCGGTGCACAGCACACGGCCGGATGATCGGCCTCGTCGGCGCGGCTCGGGATCGCGTGCGGACCCACGGGCGCGTCGGCCAGCACGGTGTAGACCTCCCACGGGGCGTCGTCGGGGTCGTGCAACCAGATCTTGGCCTGATCGGCGTAGCAGCAGGCGCCGTCGTCGCGCGCGGATACGAGACCCTCGGCGACGAGGCGCTTTTCGGCCGCGTCGACCTCTTCCTTGGACTTGACCTCGACGCCGAGGTGGTTGAGCGTGCCGCCGGCGCCCTGGTTCTCGATCAGGACGAGCTTCAGCGGCGGATCCCAGATCGCGAAATTGGCGTACCCCGGTCGGCGCTTGGCGGGCTCGGTGCCGAAGAGTCGGCGGTAGAAATCGACGGCCTCGTCGATGTCGTTCACGTTCAAGGCGAGTTGCAGGCGACCCATGGCGGCTCTCCAAGAGATTGATGCTTGTCGATATAGCACGGCGCCCGGGCGTCGGGTATAGATTGTCGTCGATGTCTCCCCGTGCCCCCCGCGCCCCCGCCGCTCCCTGCTGCGCGCCGACCGCGTCGTCGACCGCGGGATGCCCGCCGATTCTGGGCGACGCCCTCGCCGAGGACGACGCGCTCGGGTTGGCGTCGAAGTTGAAGGTGCTCGCCGATCCGGGGCGTCTTCGGCTCCTCGGTCTCATCAAGTCCCAGTTGGGTGGCGAGGCGTGCGTGTGCCACCTGACCTCGGCGCTCGGGCTCTCGCAGCCGACCGTCACGCATCACCTCCAGGTGCTCCACCGCGCGGGGTTCCTCGCCCGCGAGCGGCGCGGCGTGTGGGTGTGGTACCGAGTGGTCCCGCAGGCGCTGGCGGCGATCCGGCGCTCGCTCGCGTAACTCCGTCGGTCGCCGCCCCGCGGGCTACGATGGCGTGATGATCCGAATTCTCGCCGTCGGCGACGTGGTCGGGCGCCCCGGGCGCGTCGCCTGCGCCCATTTCCTTCCCGAACTGCGCAAAACGCGCGGCATCGACTTCATCGTCGTCAACGCCGAGAACTCCGCGTCGGGCGCGGGCATCAACGAGAAGATCTTCCACGAGTTGCGTGGCTACGGGGCCGACGTGCTGACGATGGGGGATCACGCCTTCGACAAGCGCGAGGCCTTTCCGGTGTACGAGCGTGAGGAGCGGCTGCTCCGGCCGTCCAACTGGCCCAGGAGCTCGCCCGGGCGCGGGAGTTGCGTCGTCGAGGGGCCTCGCGGGATCAAGATCGGCGTCATCCACCTTCAGGGCCGCGTCTTCATGGCGGCGCAGGGCGACTTCTTCGAGGAGGCCGACCGCGCGCTCGCGAGCATGAAGGAGCATGCCGACGTCGTGATCGTCGACATGCATGCCGAAGCGACCAGCGAGAAGATCGCGCTGTCGTGGCATCTCGACGGGCGCGTCTCGCTCCTCTTCGGCACGCACACGCACGTTCCGACCGCGGACGCGTGCATCCGCCCGGGCGGCACGGCGTTCATCACCGACTGCGGCATGACGGGGCCCTATGACGGCGTCATCGGACGCGTCAAGGAAGCGATCCTGAAGAAGATGCGCAGCAACGTCCACGAGCCCTACGCCGTCGCGTCGGGTGACGTGCGATTGGGTGCCGTGATCGTCGACGTCGACGAGAAAACCGGCAAGGCCGTCTCGATCGAGCCGCTCTTCGTGCCCCTCCCGTCGAGCGTCCCGGTGCCGGCGGGCGGCCGCGAATGACGCTCCCGTCCGCGGAGCCCTCGCCGCGGGTTCGAACCGTCACCGAGCTCACGCTCGAGCTTCAGGGCGTGGTCGCCGATCGATTCGACGACGTGCTCGTGCGCGGCGAGATCACGAATCTGCGTCGGGTCACCTCCGGCCACGTCTACTTCTCGTTGAAGGACGCGGGCGCGATTCTCCCCGCCGTCATGTGGAGGAGTCTGGCCACGCGGTTGAAGTTCCGCCCGGAGGACGGCCTCGAGGTCGTTTGTCGCGGCAACCTCGACGTCTACCCGCCGCACGGCAAGTACCAATTGATCACGCAGGCGATCGAGCCGCTGGGGCAGGGCGCGCTGCAGCTGGCGTTCGAGCAATTGAAGAAGCGCCTCGCCGCGGAGGGCCTCTTCGATCCGGCGCGCAAGATCCCGCTGCCGTTCCTGCCGCGGCGCATCGCGTTGGTGACCAGCAAGTCGGGCGCCGCGGTCCGAGATCTCGTGACGGTCATCCATCGACGCTTCGCCAACGTCGAGCTGCTGCTGATCGCGGTCAAGGTGCAGGGACCCGGATCGGCCCTCGAGATCGCGCGCGGGCTCGCGTTCGCCGATGCGCACGCGCGCGCCGACGTCATCGTCGTCGGCCGGGGCGGGGGCTCCATCGAGGACCTCTCTCCGTTCAACGAGGAACCCGTCGCCCGCGCGATCGCGGCGTGCCTGACGCCCGTCGTCTCGGCGGTCGGTCACGAAATCGACGTCACGATCGCGGACATGGTGGCCGACGTCCGGGCGGCGACGCCGTCGCAGGCGGGCGAATTGGTCGTGCCCGTCCTCGACGACCTCCTGGCCGACCTCTCGCGCCGGGGAGATCGCCTCGCCCATCTCGTGCGCATGCGACTCGATCGCGCGTGGCAGCAACTCGAAGCGGTGGCCGGTCGCCCGGTGATGGAGCGTCCCGAGGCGGTGCTCGGTCCGCTGCGAGAGCGACTCGCGCGCATCGGAGCCGGCCTCGAGGCGCACAGCCCGCGCGCCAAGGCGTCGCTGCGTCGTCGGCACGTGGCCGAGCTCGCGGCTCGGCTCTCGGCCGCGAGCCCCGCGCCGGCGCTCGCCGCGCGGATCGCCCGCGTGGACGAACTCGCCTCTCGCGCCGCCGTCGCCGTGCGTCGTCGCCTGGCGGCGGGGACCGCGGAGTATGCGCGTCGACTGGCGGCGATCGAGGCGCTCTCGCCGCTCCGAGTTCTCGAGCGCGGCTTTTCGCTGGTTCGCGACGGTTCGGGAAGGCTCGTCCGATCGATCGCCGGCATTCGGATGGAAGACCCGCTGGCCATCGAGATGGCGGACGGCACGATCTCGGCCCGCGTGGAGTCGACCCGGGGGCCGACGCCGTGAGCGCGATGACGCTGCGCATCGGCTCGCGCGCCAGCGCGCTCGCGCGCACGCAGACCGAATGGCTCGCCGAGCGGTTGGGCGACCCGATCGCGTTCGTCTGGATCCGGAGCGACGGTGACCGCGACACCGTGCGCCCGCTGGTCGAACTGGGTGGTACGGGCGTGTTCACGGCGGCGCTTCATCACGCGCTCCGGGAGGACCGCTGCGACGCCGCCGTCCATTCGCTGAAGGACCTTCCGGTCGAGAACGATCCGGGCATCGTGCTGGCGGCCGTGCCGGTGCGCGAGGATCCGCGCGACGCGTGGCTCTCGCGCGACGGCACGTCGTTCACGAGCTTGAAGAAGGGTGCCGTCGTCGCGACGGGGAGCCCGCGCCGCGACGCACAATTGAAGCGTCTGCGCGGCGATCTCACGATCGTCGGGCTGCGCGGCAACGTCGATACGAGGCTTCGCAGGTTGCGCGATGGCGCGTTCGACGGCATGGTGCTCGCGATGGCCGGGTTGAACCGCCTGGGGCTCGCGTCCGCGGTCACGCATCCGTTCGAACCCGAACAGATGCTGCCGGCGCCGGGGCAGGGGGCGCTCGCGGTCACCATTCGCGAGGGCGACGCCGCCGCCGAGGCGCGCGTGCGACCCGTATCCGACGTTCGCACGGCCGCGGCCGTCGCGGCCGAGCGCGCGGCGCTCCATGGTCTCCGGGCCGGTTGCCACGCGCCGGTGGGAGCGTTGGCAGAGGTTTCGAACGGCCGGATCTCGCTCCGCGTGCGCCTCATCGCGCCCGACGGTTCGGAGGCGCTCGAGGCCCGCGTCGAGGGTGGCATGGCCGAAGCGGTCGCGCTCGGTCACCGGGCGGCCGACGACCTCCTCGCCCGCGGCGGCGGTCGTTGGCTGACGTCGAAGTGACCGCGCTCGTCGTCGATGGTCCGGTGCTGGTGATGGCGTCCGAGTCCACCTCCCGCGAATGGGCGGAGCGGCTCGAGTCATTCGGTGTCCCGGCGCGGGCGTTGCCCTGGAGCACCATCGGCCCCGGCCCCGACTGTGAGCGCGCGAACGACCTGCTGCGGGTCAAGGGCGGAGATCGATCGAATCCGCGGCGGATCGTGCTGTTGACGTCGAAGAACGCGGCGCTGTTCCTGCCCGTGCGCGCGGGCGTCGGCTGGCAGGCCATGACGGTCGGGCCCGAGACGGCCCGGGCGGCGATCGAGGCGGGATTCACGGTCGACGCCGAGCCCGTCGCCGACGAGGGCGCGGGATTCGCGTCCGTCGCTCGGGGTTTGATCGCGCGCCTCGGTCACGGCCGACGGGCGATCTGGTTGCGGGGTGAGTCGGCCCATCGGGACGGCGTCGAACTCTTGAAGGCCGCCGGATGGATCGTCGCCGAGTTCGTGACGTACCGAGCGGAGCCCCGGATCGGATTCGAGGCGAGCGTTCACCTGGCTTCGGGGGCGCGCGCGTGGGTCGTCGGGAGTCCGGCGGCGGCGCGTGCATTGATCGCGGCCTTCGGCACGAAGGGTTTCCCTCCGCCGCTCGGTCAAGCACGCGTCTTCGTGCGGGGGGAGACGACGGCCGACGTTTTGAGGCTCCCCGGGCGCGCGATCCCCGAGATCGTCGCGGATCTCCCGAACGGTCTTCCCGCACGGCTCTCGGCGCCACCGCCACGGCCGTCGTGAGCGGCGCGCGTCTGCTACCGTGGCAGGCGACGCCCATGGCTCCCTCCGAACGCCCCCGTCGCCTGCGCCGCACGCCCGCGTTGCGTCGCCTCGCGCGGGAGACGAGGCTCCATCCGGCGGAGTTCGTGGCCCCGTTGTTCATCGAGGCGGGCAGCCGGTTGAAGACGCCGCTCTCGGCGTTGCCGGGGCACTTTCGCTGGAGCGCCGACACGGTCGGCGAGGAGGCCAAGCGCCTCGAGGGCCTGGGCGTCGGCGGCGTGATCCTCTTCGGCATTCCCGCCACGAAGGACGCCGCCGGTTCGGCCGGATGGGACCCGAAGGGGCCCGTCCCTCGCGCACTGGCGGCCATCGAGCGCGCCGCCCCGAAGCTGGTTCGCATGGCCGATGTCTGCCTCTGCGAATACACCGACACGGGTCATTGCGGCGTGCTCGAGCACGATGACGTCGACAACGACGCCACGCTGCCGCTCCTCGCCAAGGAGGCCGTCGCCTACGCGCAGGCGGGAGCCGACGTCGTGGCGCCGAGCGCGATGATGGATGGTCAGGTCGCGGCGATTCGCGCCGATCTCGACGCCGCCGGATTCTCCGAGATGCCGATCCTCGCGTACTCGGCGAAGACCGCGTCCGCCTTCTACGGTCCCTTCCGCGAGGCGGCCGGTTCGACGCCCGGCAGGGGCGACCGCAAGGGATACCAGATGGACCCCGCCAATCGCGCGGAGGCGCTTCGCGAGGCCCGGCTCGACGTCGCCGAGGGTGCCGATGCGGTGATGGTGAAGCCCGCGGGACCGAACCTCGATCTCATCCGTGACATCGCCAACGACCTTTCGGTCCCGGTCGCCGCCTATCAGGTGAGCGGCGAGTACGCCTCGCTCCACGCCGCGGCCGAGAAGGGCTGGATGGACCTCGACCGTGCAGCGTTTGAAACGTTGACCGGCATCCGTCGCGCCGGCGCGCGCTGGATTCTCACGTACTTCGCGGGCTACGCCGCGCAGGCGCTCGCCGAGGGTCGCTGGGACCGTGGGTAAGTCGAGGGCGTCGGACAAGAAGGGGGCGGCGGGGGCAGGCCCGCGGAGCCGGGCGCTGAACGCCATCGCGCGCGGGCTCTTTCCAGGCGGCGTCAACAGTCCGGTGCGCGCATTCAAGTCGGTCGGAGGCGAACCGCCCGTCATCCGCGCCGCGAAAGGCGCATGGCTGACCGACGTCGACGGCAACCGCTACGTCGACCTGATCGGAGCCTGGGGGCCGATGATCCTGGGACACGGGCATCCCGTCGTCGTCGCGGCGGTGACCCGCCGCGTCCGACGCAGCGTCGCGACCGGAACTCCTTCGCCCGACGAGCCGCGCCTGGGGCGCCGCATCCGCGACGCGATGCCGAGCATCGAGCGCCTTCGGTTCGTCTGCTCCGGGACCGAGGCGTGCATGTCGGCGCTCCGGCTCGCGCGCGCCGCGACGGCGCGCGACGCGGTGATCAAGTTCGAGGGCTGCTACCACGGACACGGCGACGCGTTCCTCTCGTCGGCGGGCAGCGGGGCACTGACGTTCGATGCACCCGACAGCCCCGGTGTCCCTCCATCGGTCGTCGCGAACACCATCACGGTGCCGTTCAACGATCTCGCCGCGGTTGAACGCGCGTTCAAATCGAACGCGGGCAGAGTTGCCGCGATCTTCGTGGAGCCGATCGTCGGCAACATGGGCTTCGTCTAACCCGATGCGGAGTTCCTGCCCGGTCTTCGGCGGCTGTGCGACCAGCACGGGTCGCTGCTGGTGTTCGACGAGGTGATGACGGGCTTTCGCGTCCATCCCGGCGGCGCGCAGGCGCTCTTCGGCGTGCGTCCCGATCTGACGACGCTCGGCAAGGTGATCGGCGGCGGCTTTCCGGTCGCGGCCTACGGCGGCCGCGCCGATCTTCTGAGTCAGATCGCGCCGGAGGGCAAGGTCTATCAAGCCGGCACGCTCTCGGGCAACCCCGTCGGCATGACGGCGGGGCTTTCGACGCTTCGGGGGCTGCTCCGCCCGGGCGTATTCGAGAAGCTCGCCGAGACGACGAATCGACTCGCCGACGCGCTCGAGGGGGCCTTTCGATCGAACGGCGTCGACGTCGTCGTTCCGCGCCGCGGCGGGATGATGGGACTTTGGTTCGCGAAGACGGCGCCGCGCGACTTGACCGAGGCGAAGGCGACGCGAACCGAACTCTTCCGCTCCTATCACTCGTCGATGCTCGCGTCGGGGGTCTATCTTCCGCCCTCGCCCTACGAGGCGTGGTTCGTCTCGACGGCGCACGGTGCGCGCGAGATCGCGCACATCGCCCAGGCCACCACACGCTGGGCGGCCGCGCGGTAGCTTGTGGCGGGCCTGGACGCGAAACATCTGCCTCGGGATTCGACTGGACTCACCGCGCGGCACCCGATGCTAGACTCTGGTCATGGCTGCCAAGCGAGCCCCCCGCGAGCGTCGATCGAGCGCTTCGAAGGCGAAGTCTGCTTCCCACCGCGCTCCCTCCGCCGCGGTCCGAAAGATGGCCGAGGCGGAACTTCGGCGGTTCGCCGGCGCCTTTCGTCGGCTCGCCGCGCACGATCGGGGCGACCGGTAACTCCGGTCTCCATCCTTTCGCCGTGGCGTTTCTTTGGGTCGACGCAGCGACGATACTCGCCGTGCACGCGCGGTTGATCTCCGACTTCGGCGGCCGCGTCGGGCTTCGTGACAGAGCACTCCTCGAGTCCGCGCTCGGGCGGCCGATCGCCAAGCATCGGTACGAGGATGCCGGACCGGCCGAGTGCGCCGCCGCTTGTGCGTTCGGAATCGCGAAGAACCACCCATTCCACGATGGCAACAAGCGGGCGGCGTTGGCGTGTGCGATCCTTTTCCTTCGGTTCAACGGATTTGCTCTCCAAGCAACCGATGCCGACGCGAGCGACGCGATCCTGGCCGTTGCGTCGGGCGAGATGGACGAACCGGCTCTCGTCTCTTGGTTCATGGAACGCATTCGCGACGTACGCTGATGGAGCGCGCACCTCAGGCGGGCGCACGGGTGCAAGCATGGACTCCGACCCCGGTGATGTGCGAACCGGATAGGCGGATGCGATGTGGCGCCAAGAGTGCGTTCCCGCGCTCCATGCGCGCGCGGTGACCGATCGAGAGCACGGGGATTGCGCGGGTCCAGCGGACGATCGAGAGGTAGACGAGGCGGACCCGCGTCGAGAGCGCGCGCGAGAGATCGCGCTCGACGACGTCGCGGACGTCGTCGTCGGAGAGCAGCAGCGCGTCGGGATCGCCGCCGCCGCCGAGGAAGACGTTCATCAGCGCGTGATCGAGCGGTGCAACGGCGGGATTCAGGTGCGACGCGAACGCGGCCCCGAGAATGCGTCCCGGGGCGCCGGGTGCTCGCAGGAAGCCGAACGCCTTCGGTACATGTTGCGCAGCGACCGGAGACAGGCCCACGCAAGCCACGAGCATCGGGACGCTGCGTACACCCGAGACCAACGAAGCCGCTTCGGCGTCGAATCGCGCGACGAGTCGCGCCTGCTCCGGCGCCGTCGTCGCCAGCACGACCTCCCGCGCGCGGACGCGGGTCCCGTCCGCCGTTCGGACCTCGATCGAGGAGGCCGCGGGGCCCACGTCCGACACGGGGTTCGACGTCCGAACGACGGTCGGTCCGAGTGCGGTCGCGATGGCGCGGGGGAGCGCCTCCATGCCGTCCTCGAAGGTCCAGATCTCGCGCTGGGCGGCGTCGCGGCGCTTTCGCAGCGCGCGCAACACGCCGCCATCCTTCGACTCCATGGCGGGCAGCGTCGGGAATGCGTCGGCGACGCCGAGTTCCTCGGGGCGCGTGCCGTAGATGCCGAGCGTCATCGGGCGCAGAAAGCGCTCGGCGACGGCGCGACCCAAACGGCGCCGAGCGAATGCACCCGTCGATTCGGGCGGGCCACCTCGGCGGGGCGCGCGCAGGAATTCTGAGAAGAGTCGGACCTTTTCGCCGGCCGAGAGCAATGGCGAGGCGACCAACGAGGGCGGCGTGCGTGGGAGCGCGCGCAGGCCCGCGCGGGTCCAGAGGAATTGTCCGTTGATCGCGGGTGGCGGGCGTCGGATGGCGGGCGCGTTCGGGAGCGCGCCGTGGATCTCGAGCAGGTGCGTCGCCGTCGAGGGAAACGCCGCGGCGGCACGTTCGAC
>JANNRO010000224.1:0-3145 GCA_031401505.1 Planctomycetia bacterium | reverse complement strand
CGACGAGCACGAGCGGGCCGGGCGCCGCGACGGGACTCATGGAACGCGCTCCGAGGGACCCCGATCATCCTCCGTCGGGACGACGGGCGCCTCCTCACGGGGAAGCGCGACCCGAAACGCCGCGCCCCCGCCTTCGCGATTCTCGACCCAGATGCGGCCTCCGTGCGCGCGCACGATCGCGCGGCACAGCGCCAACCCGAGCCCCGTGCCCGCCGAGTCGCGCGCCGTCGTGGATCGGCGGTACGCGTCGAACACGCGATCGAGGTCACCGGGCGGGATGCCCTCGCCGCGGTCGAGCACCTCGACCAACACCTCGCGTTCGTCCGCACGCACGACGACCTCGACGGGAGAGCCTTCCGGCGTGTGCTTCGCCGCGTTCTCGAGCACGTTGACGACGACCTGTTCGAAGAGGAGCCCGTCCACATGCACTTCGAGAATGTCGTCGGGCAGGTCGAGCCGGACGTCGCGTCCCGCAAGTCGGGGCCGCACGCGCTCGAGCGCCGACCCCACGATTTCGTCGATCGGAAACCAGGCCTTGCGCGCGACGTAGCCGCCGGACTCGACGCGGGCGAGATCGAGGAGATTGGTCACGAGGCGACCGAGCCGGTCTCCTTCGTCCCGGATCGCGAGCACCAGATCGTGGCGCCCGGACTCGGAGAGGTGCGGCCCCGGGTTGAGGAGCGCGCCCGCCGCACCCGTGATGCTCGCGAGCGGCGTGCGCAGGTCGTGCGAAACCGCCGACAGCAGCGTGTTGCGCGCGCGCTCCATCTCCGCCGCGAGCCGTGCATCCTCGGCCGCCTTGACGAGCGACACGCGCTCGAGCGCCGACGTCGTGAGCGAGGCGAACGTCTCGAGGATCTGGCGCTGCACACGCGTCAGCGGGGTCGAACGTCGGCTCGCGTCTACCGCGAGCACGCCGAGGCGGCCGCGAGGACTCTCGAGCGCGACGTCGAATCGTCCATCCGAATCGCCGCGCCCACCCGAGTCCGACGCCTGCCCGTGTGCGTCGGACAGGTGGACACGAGCCCCGACGCCCAGGAGCTCTTCGACGTGCCGCGACGCGATCGTGCCGATGCCCTCGGCGTCCGCTTCGGCGGACAGCGCACGACTCATCGCGTACAGCGCCGCCGTCCGGCGCTCCTGCTCGTGGGTCAGTTCGGCGGCGTGTCGAACGCTCGTCGCGTACCCGCTGACGACGAGGCTCGTCGCAAGGAACGCGGCGAGCGCCATCGCGCCCTCCCACGTGACCGGCACGAAGTCGAGCCGGGGCGGAACGCAGAAGAAATCGAACGCGGCGACGCTCGCGAGGCATCCGATGACCGCCTCGCGACGGAGGAGTCGCGCCGCCATCCACAGCACGCCGAGCAGATAAATCATCGCCTGCTCGGTCAGGCTCAACCACGGCTCGCCGTACCAGCAGACGGCCGTCGAGACCCCGACGATGAGTCCGGCGCCCAATCGGCTGGCCGTCGTCCCGATCACTGCAGGGTCCTTTGCAACGTATGTCGCCGCGGTCGGCGACGCGTCGGCACGACTTCGTTCGGCGTTCACGGGCGAGAGCGTACGCGCACGGCCGACGTCCGCCACCCGGACTGCATCCGAAGGGAGCGTGATGCCGTCCGCCCGGCGATGTGTTCGACGAACGGCCTCGGCGCGACGACCCAGTTGACCGAGTCGGCGTCCGGACGGCCGGGTGCGATGAGTCGCGAGCGTCGGACTCGAATCCCGCCGCCCTTTCGAATCCGACTCCGGGAACGGCCGGCTCGCCCGCTATGGGCTCTCGGTCGGGAACACGGCGCTACCCTTCGGACCCAGCGTCACCGCGCGGGCCTTCGCGCGCGAGGAACGGAAGAACGTCGTCTTGTCGAGCACCTTCTCCTGGAAGTCCTCCAGGTAGAGGTAGATCACCGGGGTGATGTAGAGCGTGATGAACTGCGAGACGACGAGCCCGCCGACGATCACGAGTCCGAGCGCGCGGCGGGACGCCCCGTCGGCGCCGAAGCCCATGGCGATCGGGACCGCGCCGATGACGGACGCGAGCGTAGTCATCAGGATCGGGCGGAATCGGTCGAGGCTCGCCTCGTGGATCGCGTCGCGCGCGGTGGCGCCGGCGTCGATGCGATGGTTGGCGAAGTCGACGATCAGGATGCCGTTCTTCTTGACGATGCCCATCAGCATGAACATGCCGACGTAGGCGTAGAGCGTCGCCTGTTCGTGGAAGAAGTGGAGCGCCAAGAGCCCCCCCACCAAGGCGGTCGGCAGCGTCGAGAGCACGGTCAACGGGTGGAGATAGCTCTCGTAGAGGATCGCCAGGATCACGTACATGACGAACACCGCGAGGAGCATGAGAATCGTCAGGTCTTTCACCGTCTCCTGGAAGACCAGCGCCTCCCCCTGGAAGCCCCCGCGGATGGACGGAGGCACGACCTCGGCCGCCGCCTTGGTCACGTACTCGGTCGCGTCGCCGATCGCGACGCCGGGGTTCAGCGTGAACGAGATCGTCACGCTCGTGAACTGGTTCAGGTGATTGACGGCCTGCGGCCCGATCGAACGCTTCAATTCGACCAGGTCGCCCAGCGGCACGAGATTCTTGCCGTCGTCGCTGCGGATATGGAGCAGTCCCATGTCCTCGGGCTTGGAACGGTCGAGGTCGGCCGCCTCGAGGATCACCTGATACTGGTCCGAAGGCGTCTTGATCAGATAAACGTAGTTCTGCGAATAGGCCGTCCGCAGGAGTTCGAGAATGCGGGTTTCGGAGACTCCCCGCACCTTCGCCTGATCGCGGCGCACGGCGACGTCGACGCTGGGCGTGGACGCGAAGTGATCGGACATCACGAGCATGAAGCCCTTGTAGGCGTACAGCCGCATCATCAATTTCGACGCGACCTCGTAGACTTCCTTCGCATCGACGCCCGAGAGCGCGTACGAGAACTGCCCGAGGTTCTGGTTCGTCGCACCGGTCGAGATCTCGAGGACGGGAAACGGGCGCATGATCGTCATCACGCCCGGAACGGAACCGACGGCGCCCATGAGCCCGCCCGCCACGTTCACGATGACGGGAAACGGGAAGTTCGTCGCGTCGAACCAGGGGTTCCTCCTCGCGTTCCTGAGGCCTCCCGACCAGCGCGGGCCGATCGCGAACGTG
>JANNRO010000223.1:0-7363 GCA_031401505.1 Planctomycetia bacterium | reverse complement strand
GGGTCACGAGCGACGTCGATGCGGTCGAGGAGTCGTTCTCGAGCGGGGTCGCGTCGGTGTTCTACGACGCGTTGAAGCTGGTGCTGATCGTGGGGCTGCTCTGGTGGACCAACGGCCTCCTCGTGGTCTCCGTGCTGCTCGTCGTGCCGGTGCTGCTCGTCGTGACGATCGTCTTCACGCGCCGCAGCCGCGCCGATTTCCGCCGCGTCCGCGCCGAGGTGGCCGCCACGAACGCATACGTGCAGGAATCGATCGGCGGGCTCCGGGTCACGCGCCTCTTCGGCCGGGCCGATCGCGCGCGCGAGGGCTACGCGCGGCACACCGAACGGTTGCTCGAGGCGCACCAGGCCACGATTTTCGACTTTGCCTTCTTCTTCCCCGCCGTCGACTTCCTCCAGGCGGTCGCGATCGGCCTCGTGGTGTGGCTCGGCGGCGGGCGCATCGCAGAGGGGAGCATCTCGTCGGGCGAGTTGCTCCAGTTCGCGCTCCTCGTCAATCTCTTCTTCGAGCCCCTGCGCGACCTCTCGCAGAACTTCAACGGGCTCCTCCAGGCCGTCGTGTCGTCGGAGCGGATCTTCCAGCTGATGGACACGAAGATCCAGGTGCCCGACCGTCCGGGCGCGATCGCGGCGCGGGGCGTCAACGGGCGCGTGACGTTCGAGGACGTGCGCTTCTCGTACGTGGACGGCGAGCCGGTCTTGAACGGCATCTCGTTCGACGTGCCCGCGGGGACGACGACGGCGCTCGTAGGGCCCACGGGTGCAGGCAAATCGAGCGTCATCCAGCTCGTTTCGCGCCAATACGACGTGACGAGCGGTCGCGTGCTCGTCGACGGGCGCGACGTGCGGGAGTACGAGGCGCGTTCGCTCCGCGCACGGATCGGCGTCGTGCTCCAGGACGTCTTCCTCTTCACGGGTTCGCTGCTCGAAAACGTACGGCTCTGCGATCCGACCATCTCGCGCGAGACAGTCGCGGCCGCGTTGACCGCGGTGCGCGCCGACGGGCTCGTCGCACGGCTGCCCCGCGGGCTCGACGAGGAGATCCGCGAGCGCGGCGGCAATCTCTCGCTCGGCGAGCGCCAACTCGTCGCGTTCGCCCGCGCGCTCGTGCGCGACCCGGCGATCCTCGTGCTCGACGAGGCGACGGCCTCGGTGGACACCGAGACCGAGGTACGCATCCAGGAAGCGCTGGCCACGTTGCGCAAGGGCCGCACGACGATCGTCGTGGCGCACCGCCTCTCGACGATTCGCGATGCCGATCAGATCCTCGTGCTGCATCGGGGCGAGGTGCGCGAGCGGGGGCGCCACGCGGAGCTCCTGGCCAAGGACGGGCTCTACCGGCGGCTCTACGAACTACAGGTTCGGGCCGCGAGCGAGACGATCGATTCGCCGGCGGGACCCGCGTCCGTCGAGGGGCCGGCTCGCAACGCCTGAGTTTCAAATTCCTTGTACGTAGCAAGGAATCGAGTCGTAGGATCGGGCCGCCATGACGTACCGGCCCGAATCGCTCCTGGATGGCATCGAGACGCAGTTGGCCGACGGCCTGCGACTGGACGCCGAAGCCCTCGGCCGCCGGGAGGCGACGGCGCGCATCCTGCTGGCGCTCGGGCGCTCCGAAGGGATCGCGATGGGCGAACTCTCGCGGCGGACGGCCCGCGACCCGTCCACGGTGACGCGCTTCGTGTTGCGGGCGACCGACGACGGGCTCGTCGAACAGCGACCGGGCACGCACGACCGCCGCGAGCGGCTGCTGTTCCTGACGCCGTCGGGACGTGCGACGCGGGACGCGATCCTCGCCGCGCGCGCCACGCGGACGGCCCGCATCCTCGCGGGCGTCGCGGGTCGGACCGGACTCGGACCGGACGAGGTCGATTGGTTCGTCGGCGCGCTGTACGCGGCGCTGGTTTCCGACGCCGACGAGCAGACGGCCGGCGCCGCGCCTTCCGCCGGAGCGTGAACGCGCGTCAGCGGGGCAGCGTGAACTCGAGGCGCACGGTCTCGCCGGCCTTCACCTCGAAGGGCTGCTCCTTCGGGTCGCCGTCGACGGTCGAGGCGCGCAGGCGATAGCGCCCGACCTTCAGCCCCACGACGCTTCCTTCCGCGGGTAGCGCGGGCACCGACGAGGGCGACGCGTGGAGCGTCGTGGCGGCGGTCTGGTAGGTGCCGTCGATCGGGATGCCTCGGCCGTCGAGCAACGCCACGCGAACCAATTCCGGGATCTGACTCGTCGCCAGCGCGACTTTCCAGGTGGCGGCGCCTCCGAGTTCCAGAAGAAGTGTGATCGTGGCCTCGCCATCGGGCGTCACGTCCACGTCTTTCGAGGCATCGACGAAGCCCGGAACGAACGCCCGGATGCGCCAGCGGCCCGACGGCAGGGAGTCATATCGCCACGAGCCGTCGTCCTGCTCCGCGGGCAGCGGCTTGGGCGCGTGGACGAATCCGGATGGCTGTGCGTCGAACGAGAGACTCTTGGGCAGCGCGGCGCCCGCCGGTGGGACGAGCGTCACGGTCACGGCGCCGTACTTGATTTCGGTGAGCCCCGGTGCCCGCTCGACGCGCGTCGGGCGCGGTTTCGAGGGTGCGCTCGCCAGATCGCTCCCCATGCCGACGGTCAGCGGCGGGGGCGGCGAATCGGGTGCGGGACCGGCGTCCGACGGATGCTCGATCGGCGTCACCGATGGCGGCGCGCGCCGAACGAAGAACCAGACGCCGAGCGAGGCGATCGCGGCGACGAGGGCGAGGACGGGGGCGAAACGCATCGACGCACAACGTACCCGGACGCCGAGGATCGTGCCGCGTCCCCTGCCTATCCGCGAAAGGCGTCGATCCCGGTGATGTGCATGCCGAGGATCAACGTGTGGATGTCGTGGGTGCCCTCATAGGTCTTGACCGACTCGAGGTTGCACATGTGGCGCATCGTCTGGTACTCGTCGGTCACGCCGTTGGCGCCGAGCATGTCGCGACCCATCCGCGCGATCTCGAGCGCGTGGTGGCAGGCGTTGCGCTTCGCCATGCTGACCTGCTGCGGCGTCACCTTGCCCTGATCCTTCATGCGGGAGAGCCGGAGGTTCATCAGCTGCGCTTTCGTGATCTCGGTCAGCATGTGCGCCAACTTCGCCTGATAGAGCTGGAAGCCGGCGATCGGCTTGCCGAACTGGATGCGCGTCGCCCCGTAGCGTCGAACCTCGTCGTAGACGGCCATGGCCGAGCCCACGACGCCCCACGCGATCCCGGCCCGTGCCTGATTGAGGCAGGCGAGCGGCCCGGACAGTCCCTCGGCGCCCGGCAGCATCGACGTCGAGGGGACGTGGACGTCCTGGAGAATCAGCTCGCTGGTGACGCTCGCGCGCAGGCTGTGTTTCCTCTTCTGGAGGCGCGTCGAGAACCCCTTCGTGCCGCGCTCGACGAGGAACCCGCGGATCTTGCCTTCGAACTTGGCCCAGACGACCGCGACGTCGGCGAGATCGCCGTTCGTGATCCACATCTTGGCGCCATTCAACACGTAGCCCGCGCCGTCGCGGACCGCCCTCGTCTCCATGCCGCCCGGATCGCTGCCGTGGTCGGGCTCGGTCAACCCGAAGCACCCGATCGCCTTGCCCGCGTGCATCGCCGGCAGCCAGCGGGCCTTCTGCTCGTCGCTGCCGAAGCGCCAGATCGGGTACATGACGAGCGCCCCCTGGACGCTCACGAACGAACGAAGCCCGCTGTCACCGCGCTCGAGTTCCTGCATCACGAGCCCGTAGGCCACGCTGTTCAAGCGCGGGAAGTCGGCGTAATCGAGGTTGCCGCCCAGCGTGCCCAGTTCCGCGATCTCGGGAATGGTCTCGGTCGGGAATCGGCCGTCGCGATACGCGTCTTCAACCAGCGGAAGGAACCGCTCGGAGACCCACGACCGCACGGTATCGCGGATCATGCGCTCCTCCTCGGAGAGGAGGGCGTCGATGTCGTAGAAGTCCGGCGCTTCGTAGGGCTTCGTCATGCCCGAAACCTACCCGGGGCACCGGGCGGAGGGCTACTCCGGAACATCCGCTACCAGTTGGGTCGGCGCTTCTTCACGGGAATCGGCGAAACGAAGGGCTTGGCCGGTTTTGACTCCGGCCCAGCCGCCGGCGCGGGCGCGGCCGCGGGCGGCGCCGAAGCGGACGGAGGAACGGCGATCGCCGGAGGCCGCACGACGACGGGCTTGGCGGGAACGGCCACGGCAGGCGGCACGCTGATCGCCCGCGGCACGACGACGGCGGGCGGAACCGAGATCGCGCGTGCGGCCGATGCCGTCGACGGGGCGATCAATCCCTGTTGGCGGAATACGAACTCGGTGCTGCCGATGCGGATGACGTCGCCGTCGCCGACCACGACGCGTTGGACGCGGATCCCGTTGACGAACGTGCCGTTGCGGCTGCCCAGGTCTTCGACGGCGTAGCCGCCGCCGTCGAGGAGGACACGGCAGTGACGGCGGGACGTGTTGGTGTCTTCGAGAACGAAATCGGCGTCAGTTCCACGACCGACGACGCACTCGGTGGTGACCGCGTGGTCGCGCCCGATGCCGGGACCCTTGGTGACGACGAGGCGAGGCATGGGGGGACAAGATACCGAGGAGGGGGGCGGGACCGAAGAGGGGAAGTGGGGACCCGGGCTCCCGCGGGCCGCGACGGCCTTCGGAGTCCCACGATTGCGGCGCTCGAGGTGAAGATGCCCGCCATGCCGAGCCCCTTCCCCCTGCCGATCGAGGCCCGCCGCGACGAAACGCCGATCGATCGCACGTTCGTGTTCCGCGTGCCGACCGGCGTCGATCGGGCGTTTCAATTCCTACCGGGCCAGTTCGTGACGATCTCGGATCCCGACGACGAAGTCCGTCCGGCGCGAAAGCGGGCGTATTCGGTGTCGTCGGCGCCCGAAGACACGGGCGTCATCGAGGTGACCGTGCGCGACATGGGCGATTTCGGCCGGAGGTTCTTCGAGTTCCCGACCGGCAAGGTGCTCGACGTGCTCCCGCCGCGCGGCAGGTTCACGCTCGAACCGGGAGACGACGACGTGCTGCTCCTGTCGGCGGGGTCGGGCGTGACGCCGTTTCGATCGTTCGTCCGACACCTGGCCGCGGCGGGCACGGCGAGACGACTGACGCTCGTCGCGAGCGCGAAGGTGGCGGAGGAGTTGATCTTCGACGCCGAGTTCCGGGCGATCGCCGGTCAAAGTCGCTGGCTCTCCTACGAGCCCACGGTGACGAGACAGCCGATCGGTCGGGCGTTCGAAGGACGGCGGGGGCGGATCGACGTCGACTGGGTGTGCTCGCTCGTGCGCGACCCGATGACGACGTGGGTCTACGCGTGCGGCCCCGCACCCTTCGTCGCGAGCATGCTCGAGATGGCGGCCGTGGTAGGCGTACCGCCGCACCGTCGCCGCAAGGAGGCGTGGGGGTAGTGCGGGCGCGCGCAGAACCGAACGGCGCCCGGGACGCTCCGGAGCCGACGCTACTGCATGCCCGGTGCGGGATCGACGCTCGGGGGCGGCGGACTGCCGTTGGTCACGGGCCGAACACTCGTCGGCGCCGACGCGCCGACCGGCTGGACCGGGAAGACGCCGCACGCGGGGAACGTCCCGACGGGCCTGAGCCCGACGCAGCAGCCGGTGACGTCGTCGAACTCGATGCGATAGAGCACCGGACTCATGGACGCATCGCGCAACCGCCGGCCTTCCGCGTCGTCGGGCATCGAGTCGACGCCAGGGGCCGTCCTCGCGCCGTTGATCGCGAAGGGGTTCGCCGGGATCAGGTGCTTCGTCAAGTCGACGAGCGACTCGAGGATCTTCGTATTGTCGGCCTTGTCGACGACCTTGGTCAGCATCCAGCCGTTCGCGTAGTTGAATTCGAATTCGGCCTTCCCGAGCCCCGCCCAGGAATGCACCCGGTATCGCTTCTGCGCGTTCGGTAACCAGATGACGTCGAACTTGAAGCCCGTGATCTCGCCCGAATTCGGCGCCGTCAGCGCCGTCCGCAATAGGTACGGATCCGGCGAGTAGATGTCGTAACCCTTTCCCTCGCCATCCTTCTGGATGGAGTAGCCCGCGCACCCGCAGAGCAACGCACAGAGCAGGATCGACAGGCCTCGTCGCATGTGGTTTCTCGCTTTTCCATGTCGCCGCAAGGGCGTGTCGCCGGACGTGCGTCGAACGTCCGATCGACGTGAACCGTACCTCTCGCCCGCCGACGAAGTCAATCCGGCCGATGCTCGCGACCGACGAACAACGGCCTACTTCTACTCCTCCTCCTCCCGCAACTTCGCGATCACGGCGAGATCCTCGAGCGTGCTGGTATCGCCCGCGACCGCGCGGCCGGCGGCCACGTCGCGGAGCAGGCGCCGCATGATCTTTCCGCTGCGGGTCTTGGGCAGGGCGTCGGTGAACCGTACGTCGGCGGGACGCGCGAACTTCCCGATCGCGTGCTCGACATGCGCTCGAATCGCGTCTTTCAGGGCATCCGAGGCGGACTGCCCCGAACGCAGCGTCACGAACGCGCAGAGCGCCTCGCCGGTCGCCTCATCGGGCCGTGCGACGCATGCCGCCTCGGCGACCGCCGGGTGCGAGACGATGGCCGACTCGACCTCCATCGTCGAGAGCCGGTGCCCGGACACGTTGAGTACGTCGTCGACGCGCCCGAGGATGCGGAAGTACCCGTCGTTCGCGTCGCGCACGGCGCCGTCGCCGGTGAAGTAGACCGGCGCGCCCGGTCGACTGAACCGGCTCCAATAGACCTCGCGATGCCGTGCGTCGTCGCGCCACAGCGTGCGCAACATCGCGGGCCAGGGCTTCCTCAGCACGAGGAACCCGCCGGAGCCGTTCGCGACCTCGCGACCCTTCGCGTCGACCACCGCCGCATCGATGCCGGGCAACGGCAGCGTCGCGCTCCCCGGTCGCGTCGGCGTCGCCCCCGGGAGCGGGGAAATGAGGATCATCCCCGTCTCGGTCTGCCACCACGTGTCGACCAACGGACAACGGTCCCCTCCGATGACCGTGCGGTACCACGTCCACGCCTCGGGGTTGATGGGCTCCCCCACCGAGCCGAGCAACCTGAGGCTCGTCAGGTCGTGGCGCTTGGGATGCTCGACACCGAGTTTCATGAACGCGCGAATCGCCGTCGGCGCGGTGTAGAGCGTCGTCGGTCGATGGCGCGCGACGATCGCCCAGAAGCGATCGGGCCCCGGGTAGGTCGGCGCCCCCTCGTACATCAGCGTCGCGACGCCGTTCAGAAGGATGCCGTACAGCACGTAGCTGTGCCCCGTGATCCAACCCGCGTCGGCGGTGCACCAATGGAGGTCGTCGTCGCGCAGATCGAAGACCCACTTCGACGTGGCATAGGTACCCACCATGTA
>JANNRO010000222.1:0-14842 GCA_031401505.1 Planctomycetia bacterium | reverse complement strand
GATCAAGGCGTCACGTTGCTCGACGAACGTTCGCTTCGCATCCTCGCGACGGGCGAACTTCGCGAGCAGGGCGGCGATGTCGGGCGGGGGAGCGGGCTTGGCGAGTGCAGTCAGCGACGGGATCATCGACTCGAGGCACCCGAGCTTCTTCGCGCGCTCGTACGCCGCATCGAGCCGGTTCATGGCGTCCACGACGGGCCGGACGGCGAGGTTCTGCGACGTCACCCGCTCGCCGGTCTTCGGAACGCCGCTGCCCGGCACGTCTTCGAACTTCGACGGGATCGCGACGCCCAAACGGTTCGCCTCCTTCAGGCACCAGTGGAGGTGCGGCCCGCCCGCCTTCCCCGTGTCGCCCGACCTGCCGATCACGTCGCCGGCGAACACCACCTGGTCGATCTCCACGAGCGCCCCGTTCTGTTGCAAATGGACGTAGATGCTGACCGTTCCGTCGGCATGGAGGATCGACACCTCGTTGTTGTCGTTGACGTCGTCCGTCGGCCCCTTCGCGTCCTCCTTGACGAAGGTCACGACACCGTCCGCGCTCGCGCACACGTCGCTTCCGATCGCCATCGGCGAGAAGTCGTACGCGTACTTGTTCCATTGATCGGAGTGCGTCGGCCCCTGATCATTGCCCTGGAACACGTTGTATTCGACGCCCGCCGGAAACGGCAGGTAATGGAGCACCTTCGTCGACGTCGCCGGTGCCCCGCCTGCCGGCGTGCGCGCGGACAGCGCGAGAGGTACCAGGACCGCGACGGCGAGGAGCACCGTGAGGAAGGAGGATCGACGCATGGAGAGCGTCGAAATCCTATCGCACCCCCTCGTGCGCCGAAGGCCGACCCCGCGACGTCAGACGCCGACGGGGTGTCCTGCGCGTCCGCCGAGCAGCCCGTACTTGCGCATCTTGTTGAAGAGCGTCGTGCGGTTGATGTCGAGCGCCCGCGCCGTGCGTTGACGGTTCCACTCGTGCGCGCGCAGCGTGCGCTCGATGATCTCGCGCTCCGGGATCTCGAGGGCGCGCTTCAAGGGCAGCTTGCGATCCCCGGTGGGGGCGGGCGCGCTTCGCGTCAGATCCGGAGGCAGATCGCCCGGCATCAGCACGTCGCCGCGCGAGAGGATCACGCCGCGCTCGATCACGTTCTCGAGCTCGCGCACGTTGCCGGGCCACGCGTGGGCCTGGAGGATCGTCATCGTCGAGTCGTCGATCTCGTGGATCTTCTTCCCGTTGTCGGTCGCGAAACGCTTCAAGAAGTGCTGGGCGAGCAGCGGCACGTCGCCGATGCGCTCGCGCAGCGAAGGCAGATGGATCGGCACGACGCTGATGCGGTAGTAGAGATCCTGGCGGAAGCGGCCTTCGGCGACCGCCTTCGAAAGGTCTTCGTTGGTCGCGAGGATCAGGCGGACGTCCACCTCGATCGACTCCTCGCTGCCGACGGGCTCGAAGCGGCGTTCCTGGAGCACGCGCAGGAGCTTCAACTGGAGCGCGGGCGTGCTGGCGCCGATTTCATCGAGGAACAGCGTGCCCTTGTCGGCCGCGAGGAACCGTCCGTTGCGCGCGCCCGACGCGCCGGTGAACGCGCCCTTGGTGTGACCGAAGAGTTCGCTCTCGAGGAGTCCCTCGGGGAGCGCGCCGCAGTTCATCTCGACGAACGGCGCCGACTTGCGCGGGGAGGCGTCGTGGACCATGCGCGACAGGAGCGACTTGCCCGTGCCGCTCTCGCCCGTCACGAGCACGGTCGCGCGCGTCGGCGCGACGGCCTCGATCGTGTCGAAGACCTTCATCAGGCTCGGATCGTTTCCGATGATCCGACGTGCGGCCTTGGTCTTGTCGAGCGCGGCGCGCAGTTCGGCGTTCTCGGCCTTCAAGCGCACCGACTCGAGCGCCCGCTCGACGACAAGCAGCATCTCCTCGTCGAGGATCGGCTTGGTCACGTAGTCGAATGCGCCTTCGCGGATGCCGCGTACGGCGCTTTCGATCGTGCCGTAGCCCGTCACCAGCACGACCTGCGTCGACGGGTGCTTCTGCTTGACGTGCGCGAGCAGGTGGAAGCCGTCCTGCCCGGGCATGTTGACGTCGGAGATCACCACGTCGATCGGGCGGCCCGCCAGCCGCTTCATGCCGTCTTCGGCGTTCGCCGCGACGTCCACGTCGTGGCCGTGCTTCTGGAGCAGCATGCGGAGGGTCCGCGGAACGAGCGGGTCGTCGTCGACGATGAGAATGCGTCCGGGCACCGTTGGCTCCTAAGCCGCGTCGCCGACGCCGAGAGGCAGCGAGACCGCCACGATCGTGCCGCCGCTCGGGGGGCATTCGACCGTGATGGCGCCGCCGAATTTCTCGACGATGCGGGCGGAGATGGGAAGCCCGAGCCCGGTTCCCTTTCCGGGAGGCTTCGTGGTGAAGAAGGGCTCGAAGATGCGCTGGAGTACGCCCGGCGGCATGCCGGGGCCGTCGTCCTCGACGCGGACCCTCAGGTTTTCGCCGTCGCGCACGCCGACGACCCGCACGCGTCCCGTGCGCCCCGTGGCGTCGGCCGCGTTGCGGACGAGATTGGTCAGCACCTGATGGAGTCCGCGGGGGACGGGCAGATCGCGCACGGCGTCGTCGATGTCGGCCGTGATGCGGGGCGACTCGTCACCGAGCGCCAACTGGACTCCGGTCACGGCCTCTTCGGCCAGTCGGCGCAACGGCTCGGGCTTCTGCTCCATCGCGGCGTGGCGGGAGAACGTCAGCAGCGACTTCACGATGTCGGCCATCCGCAGCAGGCCCGCGTGCGCGAGATCCAGGTACTCGCGCGCCTCGGGGTCCTTGGCCGTGCGCTCCATCGCCATCCGGACGCAGCGCATGCTGGCGTCCAACGGATTGTTCAACTCATGCGCCACGCCGGCGGCCAGCTTGCCGATCATGGCGAGCTTGTCCTGCACCCGCAGCCGCTCGCGCAACTCGGCATTGGTACGCAGCGCGACGTGGTGTTCGTAGGCGCGCGAAACGGTCGCCACGATCTCCGGTGCGGGACAGGGCTTGGTCAGCACGTCGAACGCGCCCTCGCGCATCAGGTCGACGGCGTGCTGGACGGTCCCGTAGCCCGTGATCACGACCGAGACGATCGACGGATCCTTCTCGTGCATGCGCTTCATCAGATCCTGCCCGTCCATGCCCGACATCCGGAGGTCGGTCAACAGGACATGCGGCGGATCCTTGCGGGCGGCCTCGAGCGCTTCGAGACCCCCGGGCGCGAGCGTCACGCGGTGACCGTGCAACTGGAGCACCTCGGCCAGGTACTCGCGCACGATTTGCTGGTCGTCCACGACGAGCACGTGGGCCGATTTGCCCGCGTGGGAAGGCGCCCTGCCGCTGGTCTTCGGAGCCTCCGCGTTTGCTCGTTCGGTCATGAGACTCGCCGTTCGTGTCGAGAGAATCGGACATGCGCCTATCGACCGTCCTGCGGCGTCCCCTTGAGTGCGTCCCGATTCTTGGACGCGGGCCCACGGCATCGGACTCGGGCCCCGTCGCCCGCCCGCCGTGCGCTTACGCGTGGAGAACGCGGTCGCGGCCCGTGCGCTTGGCCGCGTAAAGGGCCTCGTCCGCCCGTCGGAGCACTTCGACCGCGTCGGCGCCGTGCGTCGGGTAGATCGCCACGCCTCCGGAGATGCTCGCGACCGGGCACGGGAGCCCGGGGCCGAGCGTCAGCGGCTTCCCCGCGACCGCCGCCCGGGCGCGCTCGACGACCGAGAGCGCCTCCGACGCGGTCCCCTCCGCGAGGGCCGGCAAGAGGACCGCGAACTCCTCGCCGCCCCAGCGGCAGACGAGGTCGGTCTCGCGGAACGCGCCCGCGATTCGGCGTGCCACCTGGATCAGGATCCGATCGCCGGCCGGGTGACCATACTTGTCGTTCAACTGCTTGAAGTGGTCGATGTCGAGGAGCGCGACCGCGAGCGGCGTGCCCGCCCGTCGACAGCGCTCCATCTCGCGATGGAGCGCGCGCTCGAAACTGCGGCGGTTGGGCAGGCTCGTCAGTTCGTCGGTCGCCGACAGCACTTCGGCCTGCTCGATCCGGCGCGCGGCCCCGAGCGCGCGTCCCGCGCGATCGCCCATGCGTCGCACCGAACGGAGCACGTCGTCGCTCGGCACGACGTCGCCGGGCAACTCGGTCAACGAGACGACGCCCTCGCAGCGACCGTCGCGGCCCAGCGGCAGAAGCACGTACGCGCTTCCGAGATAGGCCCGCGGGCCGCCGACGGCGGCGCGCCCCGCGATCACGCGACCGAGCGAGGCCGAGCGCCCCGCGAGCCCGCCCGACAGCGCGATCCGCACGCGACCGACGAGCGACGGGTCCATGCCCCGTGCGGCCTTCACGAAGAGCCCGGTGCGGGCGTCGTCGAGCAGCATCAGGCTCGTGCGACGCGAGCCGACGGCGCGACCGAGGCGGGCGAGCACGAAGCGGCAGAGCGCGTCCGGGCGGTCGAGCCTTCGAAAGCACCCGTCGGCGAAGCTCACTTCGTCCAGCGTCGCGCGGGCGGAGCGATTCGCCGCATCCGACGCGTCCCTCCGCTTCACCCGCGCGACCGAATTCGATCGAGCCGCGGGACCTTCGTCCGACGCCCGGAGATCGTCCGCCGACGACACCCGCGCGACGTCGAGTGCAACCAGCGCACGCGCGACACGGGGCGGAAGCGTCGTCCCCGGTTCGCAGAAGACGAGCACTTCGTGCGGCGCGGCGGCCCGTCGAATCGCTCGCAGCGCCGCCCGGGGGCGGGGTTCCAATTCGTCCGGATCGACCAAGGTCGTGCACGGGCCGTCGACGGCCAGTGCCGCGACCGCCTCGTGAACGTTGGCGACCGGGTCACGGCTTCCCGTCGTCGAACGGCCGACGCCCGGTGGGACGGCGTCGTCGAGCGCACGTCGCGAACGGGCGCCGATGGCGAGGATGCCGCCTCGGGCGACCGGGTGCTTCACGTCGGCAGCACGTCGAGGATCGCGTCCACCGCGCGGGGCACGAATTGGGTACCGCGAAGCCTCAGGATCTCGCGGCGTGCCTCGGTCGGGGAGAACGTGCGGTGGTAGGGCCGCGTGTGCGTCATCGCGTCGTACGCCGCCGCAACGCCGATCAGCGCGGAGCCCACGGGGATCTGGTCTTCGACGAGGCGGTCGGGATAGCCCGTGCCGTCGGGGCGCTCGTGGTGGTGGCGGATCAACGTCGCGGGCTCTCCCAGCGATTCGAGCAATCGCGCGCCGACGGTCGCGTGGGAGCGCACGACGTCCATCTCTTCGGGATTGAGCGGCCCGGCGCGGGCGAGGAGCGCCTCCGGCACGCCGACCTCACCGATGTCGTGAAGCCTTGCCGCGGTGACGACCGACGCGCGCCCGCGGACATCGAGGCCGACGCGCGTGGCGCCGCGGCCGGCCAGATCGGCGACGCGATCGGCGTGCCCGCGACGCAGGAGGCCGCGACCCTCCATCGCTTCGAGCATGCGCCCGGCCAACTGGACGGCGTCGACCTCCGACGATCGCCGAAGCCGCTCGCTCTCGAGCGCCGGCCGCATGGCGCGGGCGATCATGGCGAGGAGGGCCAGGTCGCCCGGGTCCTTGCCGGGGAGCACCGGACGCAGGAGCACGATGCCGCCCGAAGAGCGGTGGTTGACCTCGAGCACGGCGGCCATGCCTTCGAGCGGGCGACCTTGCCCCAACACCTCGTCTCGAACGACGCCCGCGGGGTCGGACCGGGCGCGATCGAGCAACACGGCGCCGAGCGGGGCGGGCAGCGCGATCGGGTCCTGCCCCTCCCGGTGCTCGGCCTCGAGGATGCCGTGACCGGCGTCGACCTCGATGCGGACGACATGCGCGTGGAAGCGGCGGCCGGTCATGCGGGCGGTCGTCGCGAGGATGCGTTCGACGTCTTCGCCAGCGAGCAGGTCGGTCATCTGGGCGACGAACTCGAGATCAAGCACGCGGCGCTCGAGGTCGCGGCGCGAGAGTTTCAGGTCGCGTTGGACGGTGACGAGGGTCTCTTCGGTCAGCCGTCGCTCGCGCCGGAGATTCTCGTTCTCCTCGCGGGCCGTCGAGAGGGCCTCCTCGCCCCGATTTTCCGAACGCCGCTCGTTGAGGACGCGTTCGACCACCCGGCGCAGGTCGTCGAGCCCGAACGGCTTCATCAGGTAGTCGTCGGCGCCATGCCGGAAGGCCGAGACGGCGGTTTCGGTACTTGCGAACGCGGTGATGAGGACGCTTCCGATCGTGGGGGCGATCCGCTTCGCCGCCTGGATCAGTTCGAGCCCGTTCATCTCGGGCATCTTCAAGTCGGTGACGAGCAGTTCGACGGCGTCGTCACCGGAAAGGTCGGCGAGCGCGTCCCTCGCACTGGCCCGGGTCGTGACCCGGTACCCGTCGCGCCGGAGCGCCGCCGAGAGGATGTCGCGGATCTGCGGCTCGTCGTCCACGACCAGAATGTGGGCTGCGTCGACGACGGCCTCGGGTCCGGTCACGACGGGGTTCACGGTGGGAAGGATCGGATCGAAACCCCTCCGACTTTCGGATGGCGGGGTTCGGACGGGGGGGCCGGGCGACTATGTCTGAAGGTCGCCGTTCATCACCGAGGCCAGCGCACCCGCAAGAGCGTCCCCTTCGCGGGGTCTGCGGGTCGTCGCCAGGCGATCGATCCCCCGTGCGCTCGGACGATTGCCCGGGCGTAGCCCAAGCCCGTCCGAGTCTCGCGGGTGCGCTCGTCGACGTCGAGCACGGCCGACAACGCGGCCAGCGCCTCGCCGTCGGGCACCACGACCCCGCCCACCCGGAGCCGGACGTCGATGAAGCCCGGTGCCTTCGTCGACAACGCCGCCCGCAACGGGACGGGTCGTGTCGGCGACCGCGCCACGAGGAAACGGATGGCGGCCTCGAGCGCCGCGGTCGCCTGGGACTCGTCGAGCCGAGCGGACGTTTGATTGCTCCTTAGTGCCGCGGACGGCGGCTCGAGCGGGGTCTCGCGCCCGACGGACTCAATGGCCGCGAGGAGGCAGCGGGCGACGGGATGGGGGGAGGGCACGGGAGGGGACAGGCGACCGAACGCCGTGACCTGGGCCACCGTCGCCTGAATGCGTCGCAGTTCCTTCGCGACCCCCGCCCGAACCTCGCCGACGGGCGCTTGCGGATCCTCGAGCAGTAGCGACGCGACCTGAAGCGGGTTGTTGACCGCGTGGCCGACGTCGGCGCAGAGCGATCGAAGCGCCTCGTCGGCGTCGGTCGAGCGACCGGGCCTCGATCGCGCGAGAAGTCGGCGGACGACGGCCGTCAACTCGTCGAGATCGACCGGTTCGGGGAGGAATACATCCGCCCCCGCCTCGAGCGCCGCGATCGCGAGCCGCCGATCGGCCGCCGGAACGAGGGCGACGACCGCCGTGCCGCGTGCGCGGGTCCGGGCCGTCGTCAGGAACGCGGTATCGCGTCGCCGCCACCCCGAAAGACTCGCGATGACGAGGTCGGCGGGGCCGACGGCGAAGGCGGCGGTCGCCGCGAACGGATCGGATGCCGTCGCGACCTCGAACCCGACGTCGCGCAGCGTTCGCACGATCGCGGTCCGATTTGCACCTCGGGCGAGGACGACGAGCGCTCGCAAGGCGGGCGGGGGGAGCGAGGCGGAGGGCAGGACGAGAGACTCCTTCTCTTCATCATCGGTCAGGACGGGGACGTTTGTGCGAACGAACGGTCACGGGGCAGGACCCCGATTCGAGGCTCTCGTTCGGGCGAGCGCCTCCGTAGAATCCGCGCCCACGCCTGGAGAGAGCCCCCTTTGCGCATCCTGCTCGCCGACGACGAACGTGCCATCGCCATCACGCTTCGCGACGACCTCGAACGGGCGGGCCACAAGGTTTCGATCGCGCGCGACGGGACCGAGGCCCGAGCGCAGCTTTCCGAGTCGCCCTTCGACGTCCTGATCACCGACATCCGCATGCCGGGGGCGAGCGGTATCGAGTTGCTGCAGGAGGTGAAACGGGTTCGACCGGAGACCGAAGTCGTCATCATCACGGGCTACGGGACGATCGAATCGGCGGTGGACGCGACGAGGAAGGGCGCCTTCGAGTACGTGTTGAAGCCGTTCGACAACGACCAGATGCTGGTGATCCTGAAGAAGATCGAGGAGTTCCACCGGCTCCGGCGCGAGAACGCCGAGATGCGGCTGACACTCGACCGCGGACACGCGCTCGAGCAGATCATCGGCCGCAGCGCCGCGATGATGAAAGTCATCGACCGCATCCGGGCGGTTGCCGAGAACGATGCCAACGTCCTGATCACGGGCGAGTCCGGCACGGGCAAGGAGCGCGTCGCGCGCGCCATCCACGACCTCTCCAAGCGCAAGTCGGGCCCGTTCGTGGCACTCGCCTGCGCCGCCATTCCCGGACCGCTGCTCGAAGACGAGATCTTCGGTCACGAGCGGGGTGCCTTCACCGACGCGAAGGAACGCAAGCTCGGGCGCTTCGAGCGGGCGGAGGGCGGGACCATCTTCCTGGACGACATCGACGACATGCCGCTCGAGACGCAGGTGAAGCTCCTGCGCGTGCTCCAGGAGCGGCAGTTCGAGCGGTTGGGCGGCGAGAAGCCGATCAAGGTGGACGTGCGCGTCGTCGCCGCGACGAAGGTCGATCTGGGCGAGGCGGCGGAAGACGGCGAGTTCCGCGAGGACCTCTACTACCGGTTGAACGTCGTCCCCGTCCATCTGCCCGCGCTGCGCGAGCGCGATGGCGACGTCCCGTTGCTGGTCGAGCACTTTCTGAAGCGGTTCGGCGGCGGGCGAACGTTTACCGTCGCGCCCGAGATCATGGCCGAACTCTCGGCGTATCGCTGGCCCGGCAACGTGCGCGAGCTCGAGAACGCGGTCGAACGCTCGGTCGCATTGGCGCCGTCGAACAACGTGCTGTCCCGCGACGCGCTGCTCGAGAGCGCGATGCGCCGCCGCGGGCGGGCGAAGGGCGACGAAGCGAACGGGGACGCGCTGGTGGCGCTGAAAGAGGTCGTGCGCGACGCCGAGTCGGCGCACATCCGCCGGGTCCTGCGCACATGCGACGGCCACCGCGCCCACGCGGCCGAGACGCTCGGCATCTCGCGCAAGAACCTGTGGGAAAAGATGAAGGAGTACGGGATCGAGTAGGACGTCGCGGCGCCAATCTCGTGCAGATCCCCGTCGTCGCGGCGATGCTACGGCCCGCCCCCCGGAGCCACGTCATGTCCCTTCGTCTCGCCGCTCGGTTCGCCGCCCTCGTTCTGGCGCTCGCGCCCATCGCCTGGCTCGGGGCCTGCGGTGCCACCGAATCCGTGACCGCCGAGAGCATGGCGAAGGCCGCGACGTCGGTCGGATCGGCCAACGGCCTCTGCCCGGTGATGGAGCGCCTCGTCACGAAGGGCGGGGGCGAGACCGACTACAAGGGCCAGAAGATCGCCTTTTGCTGCGTCGGATGCGTCGGCTCCTTCAACAAGGATCCCGAGAAGTGGATGGGCCTCATGCGGGCGAACCCGGCGAAGTTCGGCTACAAGCCCTGACGCCCGTCGCGGACCCCGCCGTCGATCTCCCCATCACGGGGATGCATTGCGCCGCGTGCGTGTCCCGCGTCGAAAAGACGCTGCGCTCGGTCACGGGTGTCACGAAGGCGTCGGTCAATCTGACGACCGCGCGGGCGCACGTCGAGGGGAAGCCCGCGATCGGGGCGCTCGCCGACGCGCTGACCGCGGGGGGCTACGGTGCGGGCACCCGTTCGACCCGTGTCCTCGGGGTCGTGAAGGCGGCCGACTTGTCGTCGGTGGACGGCGTGATCGCCGTTCGCGACGGCGAGGGCGCGTCGTTCGTCGTGACCCATGTCGACGCGGATGCGGTGTGGGCCGCGCTGCGCGACCGGGCACGAGCGTCGGGTGCGAGCCTCGAGGTCGGACGCGGGCCCCGTCGCCCGATCGACGCAACCCGTGAGGAAGCGTGCGTCTGGCGTCGGCGCACGCTCGTGGGCGCGCTGCTGACCGTCGCCCTTGTGCTGCTCGCCGTTACGTCGATTCGTGCGTCGCTCCCGCATTGGCTCGCCGACGGTCGCACGCATCTCGTCCTGGCGCTCGGCCTGCTCGCGGGGCCGGCGTTCCCCTTTCTTCGGGGCGCGCTGTCATCCCTTCGACGTCGCGCTCCCGACATGGACCTTCTCGTGGGGCTCGGCACCGTCGCGGCGTTCGCGACCGCCGCTGTCCGCGCCTTCCACGACCCCACCGGCCTCCACGCGATGCACGACCACGCCGCGACGTTCGACGCCGTCGGCCTCCTCGTCACGCTGGTGGCGCTCGGGCGCTATCTCGAGGCCCGCGTGCGCGGACGTGCGAGCGAGGCCTTGTCGCGGCTCGACGCGCTCGTACCCCTGGTCGCACATCGGCTGGTCGGAGAACGCGAGGAAGACCTCCCCGTCGCCGAACTGGTCCCTGGCGATGTCGTGCGCGTCCGCGCCGGCGAGCGCGTGCCCGCCGACGGCGTCGTGACGGATGGGCAGTCCGATGTGGACGAATCGGCGCTCACCGGGGAGAGCGTGCCGGTCACGAAGGCCGAGGGCGATCGCGTGTCGGCCGGCGGCCGGATGGGCGGCGGGACCCTCGTCCTGCGCGTCGATCGTGTGGGAGCCGACAGCGCACTGGGGCGCATCGAGCGATTGGTCGTCGATGCACAGACGAGAAAGGCTCCGATCCAGCGCTTCGCCGACCGCGTGGCCGCGGTCTTCGTGCCGATCGTGATCGCGATTGCGCTCGTCGCGGCGGCGGCATGGCTGTTCCTCGGGCCCGAGCCCCGCGGGTTGAACGCGTTGTCGGTGCTGGCCGCCGTCTTGGTCGTCGCCTGCCCCTGCGCGCTCGGGCTCGCGACCCCGGCCGCGGTCGCGGCCGGCTCGGGACGTGCGGCCGCCCGTGGGATCGTCGTCCGGGGCGGCGACGTGCTCGAGCGGCTCGCGACGATCGACCTCGTGCTCTTCGACAAGACCGGAACGCTGACCGAGGGGCGTCCCGCGGTCGTGCGCGTGACGGCGCTGGGCATCGATGAGGTCGCGCTCCTCTCGCTCGCTGCGTCGGTCGAGCGTGGGTCGGAACACCCGTACGCCCGAGCCGTCGTCGCGGCGGCGGAGCGCCGCGGGGCGCGCGTCGTCGACGCGATGCGATTCGTGGCCACGCCTGGTGGCGGCGTCGAGGGGCTCGTTCACGGAGACGACGGCGTCGGACGCCGGATCGTCGTCGGGACCTTGGTCCATCTCTCCCGCGCCGGAATCGACGTCGCGCCGTTCGCGGGACCGATGGAGGTCGCCGAAGCGGCGGGCGAGACGCCCTTGCTGGTCGGGCTCGCGGGCGAGTTCGGGACGCCATCCCGGGCGCTCGGGTTGATCGGAATCACGGACAACGTTCGGGCGGGTGCCGCAGCCGCCGTGGCGCGGCTTCATGCGCTCGGTGTGAGGACGGCGCTGGTCAGTGGCGATCGTCGTGCCGTCGCCGAGCGCATCGCCCGCGCGGTCGGCATCGACGATGTGGTCGCCCAAGCCACGCCCGAGCGCAAGGTCGCGGTGCTGGAAGAGCGGCGACGGGGCGGCGCGCGCGTCGCGTTCGTAGGCGACGGCATCAACGACGCGCCCGTGCTGGCGGCCGCCGATGCGGGAATCGCGCTCGGGACCGGAACCGACGTCGCACTCGAAGCCGGAGACGTCGCGTTGGTCTCGCCGGATCTCGACCGGGTGGGGGACGTGCTCGTGCTCGCGCGCAAGACGCTCGCGATCGTGCGGCAGAACCTCGGCTGGGCGTTCGCCTACAACCTGATCGGCATCCCGGCGGCGGCCGGAGTGTTCGTTCCCTTCGGCCTCACGGTCCCGGCCTCCTGGGCGGCCGGGGCGATGGCGGCGTCGAGCATCCTCGTGGTGTTGAACTCGCTGCGGCTGGCTCGGGTGTCGCTGGTGCCGTGACTCCGGGGGACACGGAGGAATCGGTGTTAGGTGACTTCCTCGCGACCCGAGTGGCCGGGTCACGGAGTTGCAAGAGAATCAGCCGCCACGTCACACACGTGGCTACGTGGGCAATCCCCAGAGCACCCACGCCGCCCAGTAGTACGGGTGCTTCCACTTCGGATGCGAGCGCACGAACTCCTGCGCCGCGCGCAACGCCTCGACCGTGGGGACGCCGGGCGCCCCGTCCTTCGGGTTCCACAGTTCGTAGAATTTGGTCATGAGCACGCGCGTCGCCTCGTCGTCCACCTTCCAGAGCGAGCAGATCACCCGAGGCGAACCCGCGAACATGAACGCGCGCATGAGCCCGACGATCCCCTCGCCTTTGACGACCAACCCTTTGCCCGTTTCGCAGGCCGAGAGGACGGCCAGGTCGGCGGGCACGTCCAGATCGAGCACTTCGAGCGCCGTAAGGAACCCGTCGTTCGCCCGATCACGCGACAGCGCGAGCGAAGAGAGCGACGGTCGCTCGGCGTCGATCAGGCCATGACAGGCGAAGTGCACGGCGCGCCAACGCCCGCCATCGACCTTGCGGAGCGCCACCCGAAGGCCGCCCTCCGACGCGTCGGCCCCGAGAAGTGCGACGTTCCCCACCTGACTCGCCTCCTCACGCGTCGCGGGCAGCGCGACGAGCGGTCGGCGCCCCCAATAGACGGCGTGCGACGGTCCCTCGCGAGCACCGGCGTAATCGGGATCGCCGAGCGCGAGCACGCCCTCGCCGCGCGACGGCGCATTCTCGAGCAACAAGCCGTACGTCGTCCCCGAAGGTTCGTAGACGACCGTGCGCTCGGGTGCGACGGCCGCAAAGGGCACGTACGAGAGCGGCCCCTCGGGAGAGATCAGCAAGCGCTTTGTCGAGGCGGAGAGCTTCAACGGGTCGACGAGCAGTGCGTGAAGCCTCGCGAGCGCGGGCGCCGCGTCCACGTCACGGTCGTCCGCGTCCAGCGCCTCGCATGCCGCCGTCGCTTCGGTCGACGTGCACAGCGAGACGATCCGCGCATCGTCTCTCGTGAGCACGAGTGCCATCACTTGATTCAGGCAGAACGCGTAGAGAACGAGCGCGTCGCCGACGATCAGCCACTTCTGGATCTCCTCCATCGTCGCTGCACGCGGATACCAGATGTTCGCCTCGCGCCTCGCCTCGCGCTGAATGCGATCGACGACCTCTCGCACCCTGTCTCTCGCCGATTCCAGCACCTTCGATGCCGCGAGGATCTGCCGACGGTCCTCCGTGGCGAGAGACTCCGTGTACGTCGATAGCGCCACGCTCTCCCCGGACCGCGCCTCGATCTGGGCGGTACGCAGCGCGTCGGGAGCGCTCTGCCACCGCATGGCCTGCCTGCCACCGAGAGACTCGACGAGCGATCCTGCCCGCCCGCTCTCGACGAAGTAGGAGGTCTCGCCCGTGTCCCCGGCGCGAGCGGCGGCCAGCGCTCCGATCTCGAAAACGCCCGCATACCGCTCGCGTGCCGTCGAGCCCTGCTCGTCAGCCAGTCCGGTCAGCAGAGATTCGAGGATCGTCGCCGCCCGATGCGCGGCGTCGAGCGCTCGAGGGTAGTCTCCGCTCTGGAGCCGGATTCGCGCGCTCGTCTTCAGGCTCCAGACGAGAATGGCGTTCGCCCGCAGCCGCTCGGCCTCCCTCGTCGCGCGATCCAGAAACAGGAGCGCTTTGACGCGGTCGCCGAGCGAAGCGTGGATGCTTCCGATGTTTGCGAGGTTCCGGGCCGTTCCCGCGCGGTCCCCGAGAGCTTCCGTCAGCCGGAGCGCGCGTTCGTCATATTCGAGAGCTTTCTCGTAGTTTCGAAGCGCTTCGTGGAAACATCCGATGTTCGAGAGGTTCGTGGCCATTCCCTCGCGGTCCCCGAGTTCCGTGGCCAATCTCAGAGCCCGCTCGAGATTGGCGAGGGCGCTCTCGCGGTCACCGAGAGACTCGTGGCAGTTGCCGATGTTCCCGAGAATTCTGGCCACGCCCGTACGGTCACTCAATTCCTCGTAGATCCGGAGCGCCCGCTCGTAATGCTCGAGTGCAGTTCTCGTGTTCCCGAGTTCGTCGTGGACGACGCCGATGTTTTGAAGGTTGGAAGCCACGCCGGCGCGGTCGTTGAGGTCCTCCGTCAACTGGAGCGCTCGCTCGCAGGATGCGATCGCCTGCGCGTAGAGCCCGAGGGCGAATTGGACGACGCCGATGTTCCCGAGGACGAGAGCCACCCCCGTCGGGTCCTTCAGAGCTTCGCGCAACTTCAGCGCCCGATCGTAGCACTCGCGCGCCCGTTCGTAGTTCGAGAGGGACTCGTGAACATTGCCGATGTTCACGAGGGTTCGAGCCGCGCCCGCGCGATCGTCAGCTGCCTCCATCAATTGAAGCGCACGCTTGTGGGACTCGAGTGCCTTCACGAGGTCCCCGCGGGACGCGTGATCGAGGCCGATGTTTCCGAGGATGACGGCCACGTTGCCGGCGTGAGACTCGCGGGCTTCCTCGAGTGCGAGCGCCCGTTCGTCGTGCGCGAGCGCCTTCGCGTAGTTTCCGAGCGAACGGTGGACGCTGCCGATGGCCCCGAGGGACCACGCGATTCCCTCCCGGAAACCGCGCCGCTCCTCGACCGCCAGGCTGCGCTCGTAGGCTCCAAGCGCCGCCGCGAGGTCGGGCCGCGCGAACGCGCGCATTCCGCCCTCGAACAGAGCCGTGGCGGCTCGCGAGAGCCAGCCGAGTGTCTCGGCTGCGTCGGCCGCGCGCACGAACGCCTTCACGCTCTCGTCCAGACGCTTGAGCGCCCCGAGCGCGAGCCCGCGACCGAACTCGAGTCGAATTCCCACGACGTCGTCAGGGTCGGACGTCGGCGCCGAGCCGATCGCC
>JANNRO010000221.1:0-5182 GCA_031401505.1 Planctomycetia bacterium | reverse complement strand
CGCGGCCAAGACATCGCGACGCCGACGGGAGGGCAGCGTGCGGACGCGAAACCCGTCGGCCAATCCGACGCCGAGCGAGGTGCGCTCGCGAAGCGACGTGAACGTGACGTACGACGCGTCGAGAAGGCCGCGCACGTCGGGACGGTCGCCCCGCCGCGAGATCGCGAGCCGTTTCGCGTGCTCGACCCGGCCGTACGTCGGGAGGAGCAGGAGCGCCGCGTCGGGCCCGTGGTCACGAACCGCGGCGTCGAAGAGGTCGAGGGCGCGTTTCGACTTCCCCGAGCCCGGAGGGCCGGTGACGAGGAGGCGAGCGGGGAGTGAAGCCGATCGAGCGTCCGGGGGTCTTGTCGCAGCGTTCACGAATCCCTTTCGTCGACGGCGGTCTCGACGAGAACGGAACCCTAGCAACGTGGAGGGACATGCGTCGAGGCCTGTCGATCGACGCGTGTGCCGCCCCGCTCGTCCTAGGCTCGGACGCGGGGTACCCTCGCGCCGCGCGGGAGCGTTTTCGCTCGGACGGAGCGACGGACCCGCGGGAGGGTTCCCGGGTGCGCGCGACGCTCAATCGACACGTTCAGCTGACCGGCACGGGGTCCTGCGTGGGCGATCGCGTCGTCTCCAACGTGGAGTTGGAGCACCTGATCACGGGCTTCGATCCGGCGCGCTCGGGGCCGTTCGGTCCCTGGGTCGATCAGGTGACCCACATCCACGAACGTCCGTTCACGACGGAGCGCCGACCGACGAGCGCGCTCGCGCTCGTGGCCGCGAAGCAGGCGCTCGAACAGGCGAAGATCGCGCCCACCGATCTCGGGATGATCGTCTACGGCTCGTTCACGATGAGCCACATGATTCCCGGCGACCACTGCGTACTCGCCCACGAGTTGGGCGCGTCACGTACGGCGACGTTTCACCTGATGGGTGCGTGTGCGGGATCGGTGTACGGGCTCGGCCTCGCGTACGGCATGGTCGCCTCGGGCGCGATGAAGCACGTGCTCGTGATCGGCGCCGAGACGATCGCGCCGTCGCTCAATTTCTCGGACCCGTTGACGGCGATCCTCTTCGCCGACGGCGCGGGCGCGGCGGTCGTGTCCCGCGTCGAGAATGCCCCCGAAGGCACGGGCATGCTGCCCCCCCACATGGCGTTCGAGTATTCCGAATCGGCGATCCGCATCGGTCGGCCGAGCGACGGCAAGAACCAGCGTTGCTTCGACCAGCCGTCGAAGGACGTACCGCTCGATCGGCTGGATCGAACGCTGATCGAAATGGGCGGGGGCCCGAGCGTGCTCAAGAACGCCATCGCGAACATGGCGCAGTGCACGGTGAGGACGCTCGGCTACGAATTGACCGACTTGAAGGGGGGAAACCCCGAACTCCGGGCCACGCTCGACCGGGCGCGGCTGGTTCCCCATCAGGCGAACGGGCGAATCATCGACGGACTGACCGATCGACTCGGCATGGCGCCCGAGCGCGTGACGAGGACGATCTACCGCTACGGCAACATGTCGGCGGCAAGCAATCTCGTGGCGCTCGACTTCGCGATGCGGCGGGGCAACATGGAGCGGGTGCTCGACGCCGAGGGGCGGGTGCTCGAGGTCCGGACGACGCCCCACCGTGTCCGCCGAGGCGAACTGGTGCTGCTGCCGAGCATCGGCGGCGGATACCTGATGGGCTGCGTCGGCCTCGGAGTCAATTACGAGATGTAGGGGTGCGCGCCTGCGTCCGCCCCTACCGCCCCTAGCGCCCCTAGCGCCGCAGCGTGAGCGGTTTGCCGGCGCGCAGGACGTCGATCGAGAGTTCGCCTTCCTTCGCGGCGCGCACCAATTCGCCCACCTTGTCGGCCCCGGTGACCGTCGTGCCGTTGACGGCCACGATCACGTCGTCGGTCTTGAGCCCGATCGTGTCGGCGTGGCTGCCCTCGCGTACCGCCGCCACGACGGCGCCCTTGCCCACTTCGAGGCTCAGGTGCTGACGCAGCGCGTCGTCGACCGCCGTCAATCCGAGCCCGAACGGACCCGTCGCGCGCGCGGGCTCGTCAGCCCCGAACTCGTCCTCGGGAAGAAGTTCCAGCGGCTTCGAGCCGCCTCCGAACGTCATGCCGCCGGGTCCGATCTGGATGCGGATGCCGCCGCCGAGCGATTGTCCGACCTCGGGATGATCGCGCTTGATCGACTCCATGTCGGCGCCCTCGTATGTCTTCGTGACGGGCTTTCCGTCGGGTCCCGATTCCGTGATGGTCACCGTCGTACGGCCGTCCTCAGACGTGACGATGACCGTCTTGTTCGTCGATCGGAATCCGTTCTGCGCCCCCGGCGCGTTGGCCGCCTTCTCGCGCTCGGCACGCGCAGCATCTTCGGCGACCTTCTTCTCGAGCAACGCGACGACGACCGGCCGCGCCTTCACGTCGGGATACGCCTCGAACACGGCGTCGAGCGACTTGCCTTCGTAGACCGTCGACACCGACACGCCGTTCGCGGCCGTCTCGGTCAATTGGAGTCGAACTCCGCGCGACGACTCCCGCAATTCCCCGCCATCGACCTGAACGCGAAGGTCACTCGAACCACGCCCAGCGAAGTCACGCAGACGGGCGCGACCACCCGGAAAGAACTGCGGGCCGAACGCCGGGCCCGCGTTGCCGAATTGACTCCGCATCTCCTCCTCGAGTTTCCTCATGCGCTCCTGCGACTCGCGCATCAATCGCTCGAAATCCTCCTCGGTGAAGAATCGACCGCCCTGTCCACCCGGAATCGGGCCCCAAGGCGCGAGCCCCTGTCCGCCGCCCTGCCCCGCGCGACCACCGGGCGTCGGACGGACCGGCGCCGGCGACCCGTCGTCGAGCGGCCGCTCCTCGACGCCGCCGTTCAACCGCGCGATCAACTGCTCGGACCGAAACCGTACCGAAGCATTCTCGCTCTTCAGCGCCGCTTCGAGCGCCGGGCGCGCCTTCTCGCCGAGGCCGACGAGCGTCTTCCATGCCGCCTCGCGCACGCGGAAGTCGGCCGAGCCCAGGTCTTCGACACGTTGCGCAATCTCGGTCGGCGACGACGCGGGCGGATCTCCCGCAAACAGGACGGTCGTGCCGCCCCCGAGCACCAGTCCGGTCCATAGAAGTGCCAGCGTCGTACGCGTCATGGGAGAACTCCGAAAACTGGAGAGCACGAAACGGGGGAGGCGAATCCGGACCCGAACCGAGACTTGTCACGGCCGCCCGGACACCAAGCCAACGGGGGTTGGACGCCGGCGCCGGGGGAAGGGTTCCCCATCGAATGTCGGGAGCGGGCATCGAACGGGCCCGCCCACCTGCGTCCGACGATCGGACGCAAGTACCTCACACCAAACGAGTTGCGGATTCGATGTCCGTCGGGACCGGGCGCCCGCTACTTCTTGGCCGGTGCCGTCGCATCGGACGCGAGGGTCGCAAGGGTCGGCATCTCCGGCATCGGATCGAGCGGCGCGAGCCCGTTGCCGAGCGCTCGCAACTTTGCGTACCGGGCGGCAAGGCGGGCGTCCTCGTCCATCGCGGTCAGTTCTTTGAGGTGCCGCAGCAGCGTGTCCTTCATCGTCGCGACCATCGCCCCCGGATCGCGGTGGGCGCCGCCGAGCGGCTCCTTCACGACTTCGTCGACCACACGCAACTTCAGGAGATCTTCGCTCGTCAGCCGAAGGGCGCGCGCGGCCTCCGGGGCCTTCTCGCCGCTCTTCCACAGGATCGCGGCGCAGCCCTCGGGCGAGATCACCGAGTAGTAGGCGTGCTCGAGCATCAGGACGCGGTCGCCGACGCCGATGCCGAGCGCCCCGCCGCTCCCGCCCTCGCCGATCACGATGCACAGCGTCGGCACGCGCAGCGCGCTCATCTCGAGGATGTTCTCGGCGATCGCCCACGCCTGCCCGCGCTCCTCGGCACCGATCCCCGGATAGGCGCCCGGCGTGTTGATGAACGTCACGATCGGGAGGCCGAATTTCTCGGCCAGCTTCATCTTCTGCAGCGCCTTGCGGTACCCCTCGGGATGCGCGCAGCCGAAATTGCAGGCCAACTTCTCCTTCGTCTCGCGCCCCTTGCGATGTCCGATCAACAGGAACCGATAGGGGCCCAGGCGCGCGAAGCCCGTCGAGATGGCCTTGTCGTCCCCGAAGAGGCGGTCCCCCTTCAATTCGATCCACTCGTCCAGGAGTCCGGGACGCCCGCTGTCACCGAGTGCGTAGTCCCGAAACTGCGGACGACGGGGATGCCTCGCAATCTGCACGCGCTCCCACGGACCCAGTTTCGCGACGCTCTCGATCAACATGCGATCGCGCTTCTCGAGCAACGGACGCAACTCCCCGTTGAGTTTCATGTCGGTTGCATCCGACAACACCATCAACTCGTCGAGTTTGCGCTCGAGTTCGAAGACCGGCCGCTCGAACGGCAGGCAGGTCTGGAGATCGGTCTTGTTGGTCGGTCGGATCGGCTCGCCCATGGGGCGTCGGCTCCGGTGTCCCGGCGGATCGGCGTTCCGATCGGCGAGGGCGTCAGGGGGAAGTTGTCAGGGAGCAGATCGGCTCCCACGGACGAAACGTGACGGAACTTGACGGACAAACCCGCTGGGGACGACGCGGGGACCAGCCACGCCGTCGATCAGGACCCGGCCACTCTACCCGATCGGGGGGATCGGTCACGAAGAGATAAGCCCCCGATATGACGGCATGACCAGCGGAAATGCCGCAGGGACAAGGGGTTCCGCCAGAGTGGCCCCCCCATGAAGTCGACCCGACCGACCGCAAAAAAGCCCCTCCCGACCCGGACCCGAAACCCGAAGGGGCGGTCAGCCAAGCGATCGGACGCGGGCCCCGTCGCCCGTTCGGCGCGCGGGCCCCTCCCCGTCCATCGCATCGAGATCGCTCTCCTGCCGGGTCAGATCGACCCGGCGGGGCGCGAAGCCGTCGCCGAATTGAAGACCGCCGGCGCGGCGGGTGCGACCGCCGCCCGCGTCGTCCGGGTGTACTTCCTCGAGGGCAATCTCTCGCCTCGAAGCCTCGATCGGGCCGCGAAAGAGATCCTGGCTGACTCGGTCATGGACCGGTACTCGATCGACACCCCCCTCGCGGATGTCGCGCCCGCGGGCGCGCGTGCGGTGACCGGCACGCGCAAGACCGGCGTCACCGCCCCCGAAGCCGCGAGTGCGAGGTCGCCCCTCGGGGCGCGCGG
>JANNRO010000220.1:0-4085 GCA_031401505.1 Planctomycetia bacterium | reverse complement strand
CGGAGGAGACTGGGTCGCCATCAGCGGGACCCGGGCCGACGAGAGGGACGGTGGACGGGGGGCTTGGGCATCACGCGCGCGAATGTAGGGGGCGTGCGGGCGTGCGTCGAGCCCCTCGGCTCGGTCGGGCGACGGGGCCCGCGTCCGACTCCGGGGATCGACCCTCTTGCGCTCGAATGCTGAGGGGCTATCAGGCACGCAGGCCGCAAGGCCCCGACCCACCCCGACGCACCGGATCGACGGAGCGCTTGACGGCGTATCTGTCTCCGGGATCGACGTCCGGTGGCCCCGCAGCGTGCCGCAAACCGTCGTTTCGATTTGCCTGCGCCGCGGGGTTCGTCGGTCGCCGCTCCCGCCGGCCGCGCCCGGGGCTCTCCCGCGGGAGGACGACCATGGCTCGCGCACTGCCCACGATGGACGAAGTCACGCTCAACATGACCCCGATGATCGACATCGTCTTTCAGTTGATTCTCTTCTTCCTGTTCAGCCTGAAGTTCAAGAGTCTCGACTATCGGTTCGAGTCGCAGCTGCCCCGGGACCGGGGCCCGGCAGCGGACTACGTGATTCCGCCTCCCCTGCAGCTGCTCTCGGTGTCGCTCTTCCGTCTCGACGAGATCGACGCGGACAAGGCGCGTACGAAGATGAAGTTCGCCGGCAGCGAGTGGATTCTCCCCGATGTCGCCGCCTACGACGAGCGCGAGAAGTCGTTCGGCGCGCTGCGCGCGCGGATCGAGCAGGTGAGCCGCGCAACCGCGATCACGATGGGGGAGATCAAGACTCCGCTGCCGTTGGGGTCGGCGGTCCCGCACGCCGACGTGATGAAGGTGCTCGACACGTTCATCGAGGCGAAGATCACGGACGTGAAGTTCGAGGGCGCGCCGCCTCCGCGGTCGCGGCGCGCACCGTAGCGCCGCACGCCCTTCGTCCCCGGGCCCCGACGAATCCTTGCGTCGGGGCCCGTTCGGGCTTCGCTCCGGCCCCCGGAACCGCTTCCGGATCCGGTTTCGAGCCTGCCCGATTTCGAACTTGACGGAGACGCCCGTGCACGACTACCAGCGCCGCTTCGTGGATTTTCTCGTCGAGTGCGGAGCGTTTCGCCTCGGTCAGTTCACGCTGAAGAGCGGCCGGCTCTCGCCCACGTTCCTGAACACCGGGCTCGTCGACGACGGCGTCGGGCTGCTGCGCCTGGGCGAGGCGTATGCGGGGCGCATGATCGATACCGTCGGGGCGCAGGGCTTCGACAGCGTCTTCGGCCCGGCTTACAAGGGCATTCCGCTCGCGGTCGCGACCGCGGTGGCGCTTGCGGGGCGCGGCATCAAGAAGCCCTACCTCTTCGACCGCAAGGAGAAGAAGACTCACGGCGAGGAGGCCTCGGCGAAGGCCGACGCCGCCGCGCTGCTCGTGGGGCATCGCCCCCTGCCGGGCGAGCGCATCGCGCTGGTCGACGACGTATTGACGACCGGGGCGACGAAGTACGAAGCCGTCGCGCTGCTGCGATCGCTGGTCGAGGGGGCGAAGTTTCCCTGTCTCGTGATCGCGCTCGATCGACAGGAGGTGGGACCCGACGGCAACGACGCGTGCGGGAAATTCACCGCCGACACGGGGATTCCCGTCGTTCCCGCGGTCACGATGACGGAAGTGCTCGGCTACCTCGACGAGACGGGGCGGTTGAAGGGCGAGGACCGCGCGCGCTGTCTCGCGTATCTGACGAGTTTCGGAACACCCGCGGCCAAGGCGTGGGCGGCCGGCAAGGCCTGACGCCTACGACAGGTAGACATCCCCGGACTTCGCGTCGTACGGCAGCCGGTCGAAGAGCGCTTTCAATTCGACCCGGAAACCCGGCAGCACGGGCTCTGCGTCGGCGACGTCGCCCATCCGGAGCGTGATCGGATCGGCGCCGGGACGCAGCACGAGCACGAGCCGCTTCCCCGGATGGATCAACCAGACGACGCGAGCCCCGTGCCCCATCCAGACGCCCCCTTTCGCAATGAGGGCTGTCCACAAGTCGGTCGGTGACTTCGTTTCGACGACGAAGTCGGGCGCGCACGGGAAGAAACTCGCGGCGGGAACCTCCGGCAATCGCGCGTAGGTGACGAAGGCCGCGTCGGCGGCGAGGACTCGATCGGGCTTGCGGGCGAGGAGCCATCCCTGCTCGCTTCCGGTCACCCAGCCCAGGTCGTTCGTCGTGACATAGTTCTGGATTCGCGTGGCGACCCGTACGTTGACGATGTCGCTGCCGCCTCCGCCGGCCTCGCGCACGACGGCGGTCCCGTCCCAGAGTTCGCAGTCGCGATACGGGTTGTCGGGCCGAAGCAGGTCTTCGGCCGTCAGCGGATGGGGGCTCTCGCGCACGGTCATGTCTCCAGCATAGCGCCGACGCCGATCGGCGCCGGCCACCCTTCATCCACGCGCGAGACCGTCGCCGGTCACGCGGATTCCCGCGCGGCCTTGGGTCGCCTCATGAGCGCACCGACCGCGGCGCCGATCACGGTCCCGACGACGAACGGAACGAGTCGCGCCTCCTTCGCTTCGATCAGGCGCAGCACGATCAGTCCGAACGCGAGCCCGAGCGGCGCGAGCCACGCCGCGACCCGCGCGACGGGATCGGCCCGTCGGCCGAAGAAGCCGATCTCCACGTGGGGCAGCATTACGGCGTAGCACGCGACGACGGCCGCGAGGCCGCCGGTGGCGCCGTACTGGATGGGTACCTCGGGCGGAGAGCCGTTGGCGGCTGTCCACAGCGCCATCGCCGACGCGCCGAACACGAGCGCGACGAAGCCAATGCGTCCGAGCAGCGCCTCGACGTCGTCGGCGAAGACCCAGAACCAGAAGCCGTAGGCGACGGCGGCGAGCGGGTGCGCGTTGGCGAAGAACCCGATCAGCAGATTCCAGCCGCCGGCTCGCATCGGGTCGTGCACACGCACGACGAGGTGCTCGAGGGCGAAGTCCGACGGCTTCCATGAGAACAGGAGCGCGTAGACGCGAGCCAATGGTCGCCGCCAACCGAGGAAGGATCGATACACGTCGGCGTCGAAGGCGAGCGTCACGCACGCGCCGACGACGAGCCCCGCGAGGATCAGCCACGTCGCGTACGGGCGCGTCGTCCGACGCGCGCGTTTGATCTCGACGGGCGCGCCGAACCAGACCGGAACGTCTTCGAGTCTTGACGGCACGTCGAACGACGCGAACGTGCCCGGGGACTTTTGTCCGACGATCGCCCGTGCCGAGCCCAGGCCCGTGCCGGGATCAGCAGGCCGAGCGTCGGCGGGCGCACGGCGATCCCGTCGAGGGAGCGCCCCGAAATCGCCCTTCGACGACCACACGAGGTCGCATCGGGGGCAGACGTCCACCAGTTCCGTGACGCCCACGTGTTTCGCGTCGGTCAGCACCATCCCCCGCGTGCACGAGGGGCACGAGAGTACGGAGGGCGAGGCACCCTCTCGTCGCGCGAACGCGCGCAGGCCGTCGCAGGCCGCGACCGTCGTCTGTCCGCGCAGTGCGCGCAGCGTCGCCGCGCGTCCGAGGCAGTTGCGGCACGAGTACACGATGCCGCCGTCCTGCCGCTGGACCGCGAGGCGACGCGAGCATTCCGGGCAGGCGAGCACCGCCCGATCGTCGCAGGGGCCCGCGTCCGACGCCACGAGTCCCCGGGCCTCGCGCCGCGCTCCGAGGTTGCCGAATCCGCGCGGGCCCGCGAACATGGCCGCGCCGGGAGGCGAGCGTCGGACGCGGGTCCCGTCGTGCGTTCGATCCCCCCGTCGGAGACGCTTCATGGCCGACCGCGTGCGCGAAATTCTGTCCTGGTACGGGGCCGACAATCCCGGAACGCTGACCAATCTCTCGCGGCTCCTGCGCCACGGGCGGCTCGGCGGCACGGGCAAACTCGTGATCCTGCCGGTCGATCAGGGCTTCGAGCACGGGCCCGCCCGTTCGTTCGCGATGAATCCGGCGGGCTACGACCCGCGCTACCACTTCGAACTGGCCGTCGAGGCGGGTTGTTCGGCCTACGCCGCGCCGCTCGGCTTCCTGGAAGCGGGCGCGCGCGAGTTCGCGGGCGAGATCCCGTTGATCCTGAAACTCAACAA
>JANNRO010000219.1:0-2357 GCA_031401505.1 Planctomycetia bacterium | reverse complement strand
GTTCGATCGCGTGGTCGTCGAGAGGGTGCCGCAGAACGAGTCGAGCATGGATTGTAGGTAGTGTCGTTGAGCGGCACGTGGAGGAGCCCAACGAAGGCCTGCGGTCAGCGTCGGGTCCCTAGATCGAGGTCAGCGCGCCCTGGCGTGTGTGCATCCAGACTCCATCGACGTAGTGTTGCAGCGAGTACTTCACGACTCCGACGCCTGGACGGAAATAGAGGGGGCCGACATCGTGTTCGACGTAACCGTCCGACATGCGCGCTGCGCGTTCTGCGGCACGCCGGTCAACTCGTTCGTACGGCTCGACACGATGCGCAGCCGTCGCCGCCCGCCGCCCGGGTGACCAGTGATCTCGCCCGAGATCGAGGCGCAGAAGATCGTCGACGCGATGGCCGAATGCAGAGTTGCATCGCTTGCAGATGTTGCGCCCTTGGAGCCGGCCTCCGAACGCGCCTGAGATCGGATGTTCCCAAGATGGTCCGGAATCTGTGCCGAGCGAGAACCAGAGGTGTCGGCATGCCAGGCAGTCGCGACGGGGGAGATAGGGCTCGGGCGGGAGACGCACCAGGTCAGGGTACGGCTACGTGGGGACCCGGATGTCGCGACACCCTTGCGCGGAGCGACTGCGAGGCGCAGCGGGTTGGCGCCAGCGGCGCGCCACTCCTTGGGACCTGCTCAGCGGACCGCACAACCTGGCGTCGCGCACTTCACCTGGCGGAGTCGTCCCGTCTAGGTCCCCTTCCCGGTACCCCTGAACGTCTCCGCTGGCCTGATTGAGCGCCCTTCTGGCTGACCCGTAGTGACCTTCCCCTGTCGCTCGTGAACCCGCTCCCCGGCCCGGAAAACGTGCGAGTAGAGGGGGTTAGGTATTGGAGGCGCCGCGCGGAATTGAACCGCGGTTCACGGATTTGCAATCCGTTGCCTAACCACTCGGCCACGGCGCCTCGGATGTCGGCGCAGTAAACCCCGCATCGGCCGTTCCGCAAGCGGCGACCGATCGCCCGTGGCGCCCGTGACGCCGACGGCGACGAGCGCACCCGCCTGAACGCGCGGTGCCGACACGGATCTCCGCCGAAGCGGCGACGGGCGCACGAGCGCCCCGGACCGATTCGCGGACGGGACCCGCGTCCGACGGCCGCTACATCCCCGCGAGGAGATCCTTCGCGCGCTGCTCGAGACCGGTGCCGCGAAGGCGCGACATCATCATCGCGAGGTCCTTCTTCGCCTTGACTGCGTCGTCGGCCTTCGCCTTCTCGATTGCGTCGAGCGCCTCGGTCGCCTTCGCGATCGCGTCGTCGTGCGCCTTCGTCAGGCGGTCCCGAAGGTGCGGAGGCCAGCCGTCCTTTTCGGACTTCTTCGTCGCCGCCGCACAGGCGTCGAGCGCGCCCGCGAAGTCGCCGGCGGTCAGCTTGGCGGTGACCGCCGTCTCGGCGTCGGCCACGGCCTTCAACTCGGGACGCGGCTTGCCCTTCCCGTGCGCCTTCGCGAGCGTTTTGCGCGCATCGGTCACCGCCGCCATGATGTCGGTCGCGGCGATGCCCCCGCCCTTCCAACTCTTGATCTCGCCTTCGGTGAACGGATCGATGAGCGCGGTGTAGGGCAGCCCGCCCGATTTGTTGTAGCTCGACGCCTTGCTGTTGCGCACCGCCAGCACGTCGTCCACCGTCAATCCCGGGAACTGGATCAGGAACTTGACGGGTTTGCCGCCCACTTTCGCGTCATAGGTCGCGGCGCGCGCGTCCTTCTTCAGGACGCCGTCCTGGAGGCGGTCGAGAGACAATACCTCGATCGCGTTCTCGTAGGCGAACTCGATGTACGCCTTGTCGCCCATCACCGTCTCGTGCATCCCCCAGCAGGGCGGGCAATAGAAGCCGTGGTTGTGGAGGACGATCGGGACGTTCTGCGCCTTCGCGTCCTTGATCGCGTCGGCCCACGTCTTCGCCATCGTCACGCAAGCGACCGGCGTCGTGCGCGCTTCGGACGACTCGTCGGGCTTCGCGTCGTGGCCGTCCTTCGCGTCGGTGCCGTCCTTCTTCGGGTCGTCCTTTTCCTGCGCGCCAACGGGCAGCGCATAGGTCGCGAACGACGCGACCGCGACGACGGAGAGGAACGAGAGCAGGGTACGGCTGCGCATGGAAGGAACTCCTTCAGCCCGACCGGAACGCGCCGCGAGGAGGCGTTGGTTCCGCGGGTCGAGGGAGTATAGCCGTCGAGGTGTACGGACGGCCGGAACGAGCGCCGGGGTGAAGCGGAACCGCGCTCGGATGGGGGTGGGCGGCGGGAGGGGGCGCAGGCGGGAGCGCCGTGTGAGCGACAGTGTCGGCGTGGCATGTTAGTTATGTGTTCGTATTCGCAAG
>JANNRO010000218.1:0-2552 GCA_031401505.1 Planctomycetia bacterium | reverse complement strand
TCGTCTCGACGACGACGGGGGCCGTCAAGAGCAGTTGGGCCGTCGACTCCGGTGCACCGCTCTTTCCGACCGTCGGCGAGGGGCGCATCGTCGTCAAGACGTCGGCGACGACCGTCGAGGCGCTGACCGTCGGAGATGCGGTCCTCTCGAGGCGGTGGAAGATCACCGCGAAAGAGGGGATCGGCGCCGCGACGTTGCTTCGTGACGAGGTCTATGTCGTGCGCGACGGCGTGCTCGAGCGATGGGCGTACGGCGCTTCGTCGCCGACGTGGCCCAAGCACGCCGACCAGCCCGACGCGATCCGGATCGAGCGTGACGCGGCATCGGCGCCCCGCTTCCCGAGGCCGTCGATTCGTGGCGGATCGGTCTTCGTCACCAGCGGCACCGATCTCGTCGAGGTCGATCGGGCGACGGGATCCGAGAAAGGAAGAGGTTCGTTCCGGTCGGCCGTCGATCCCGACACGTCGCGCACGATCGTGACGGCCGGCGAAGTGCTCGTCGCTCGCGGGGGCACGCTCGCGGCGGGGGCCGTCGACACCTACGTATTCGCGCGTTCGTCGCCGGGTTCGCTCGACGCGAGAGGCGGACTGACGCTGCCGTTCGGTCTGGCGGCCGTCGGACGTCGATGGGCGGGCGTGATCGAGGACGACGGCGTGCGGCGGCTCCACGGCCCGCGCGCGGCGTCGGACGACGACCTCTCCGTCTTCGCCGGAGACGGCGTCCACGATGAGTTCGTCGTCTCGACGCCGCCGACCTGTGTCGGCGGCGTCGTGTATCTGGGACTGCGCGCGTTCGCCCACCCGTCATTGGCCGTGCTGCGCTCGCCGTCGACGGCCGTCCAGTCACGCGCCATTCCGGTGCGCGATCGTCTGCTCGTCCTCGAGAGTGCGACGGCGCTGTCGGCGTGGCGGGAAGTCCGTACGGGGGACGACAAGCTGATCGTCCAGCCGCCCGCGACGGGGACGGCCAACACCGTGATCTCGATGAAGGGGTGTCGGGCCGCGCTGGATGACGGGCGCGTACTCGACGGTCCGTTCACGTACGACGTCAAGTTGAAGGTGTTTCGATCGTCCAAGCCCGGCGAATTGGCGTCATGCCCCGCGCGGGCGGTCCAGTGCGTCCTGACCTCGGACGCGCCGCGCCGGATGGTGTTCGCGTTCAATCCGGCGGATGCGGCGGCCGGCGTCGCGACGATCCTCCGTTCGGAGACGGCCCGGGAACTGATCGGGCTCGTGCCCGCGGCCGTCGTCGCCGCCGACGCCGAGCTCGCGCGGCGCATCCTCGAGAGTGCCGTCGAGCACGGTGCGCCCGATGCCGAGGTCGGCGCCGCCGACGTCGCGATCGCGGCGCTCGAGGCGGACCGCAAGCCGCGCGACGACGCGAAGGCCGACGAACTCGCGACCCGGTTCGAGGCGCTGACCCGGCAGGCGTCGAACGCCCTCGTCGAGGTAGCCGACGCGATGCCCAAGGACGCACCGGCCGAGGTGCGTGTCGCGCTCGTGCGTGCCGCCGTCGAGCGCGATCCGGCGCACGAGGGCGCGGCCAAATGGGTGCGCGCGCGACTTCCCAGGGAGTTGCCGCTCGTCGAACCACTCCAACTCGACGAATGGCTCGACTTCGTGGAGGTGCGCGGACGGCTGAAGGTCCGGGTGTGGGGGATGAGCAAGGACAACCAGCACGTCTGGGGCAGCGACGAGGACAAGCCGTCGGACGAGTCGCCGCTGTTCAAGGACTTCTGGTCGGCGCGCTCGACGTGGCCGGGCGACGTCGACATGGTCGCGTTCGAGTGCGGTCCGCTCGTCGTGTTCTCGCCGCTCGAACGACCGGGCGCGATCGTGCGCTGCCTGGCGCTCGGGAGACTCGTGTCCGAGACGCTCGACAAGGTGTTCCTGCCGATCGCACCGCCGAGAAAGGACGCCGAGGCGCTCATTCTCCATCTCTACTCGAACCGGGCGCAGTACCTGGAGGCGAGTCGACCCTCCGGGGGGGCGTCGGGCGAGGCCGGGCGCGAGGACGGGCTCGAGCACACGGCGGGGCACTATTCCCCGGGCGACAACGTCACGCGGATGTTCTTCCCCGACGACGACGACTCGTTCTCGGTGTCGGGCGTCTACGCGCACGAACTGACGCACCATTGGATCGAGCGGCGGCGACCCACGGTGTCCGGAGGGTTGCGCTCCCACGATCGGGGGTCGGACGTGCCCGGCTACTGGGTCGTCGAGGGCATCGCCGACTTCATGATGGCGTTCCAATACGACGTCGTCGGTCAGCGCGCGACGGCCGAGAATCCGCGCGCCGACTACGCCGACTGTCTCTCGGGCATCGCGGCCGAGGGGTTGATTCCGTGGGCCACGCACCTGACGATGACGCAGAAGGCGTTCTACGAACTCTCGATCGAGGACCGCATCGCGGTGCCGCGGCGGTGGCGATTGGGGCCCACGGGATCGACGGTTCCGAAGGTGCTCTTCTACGACCAGGGCGCGGCCGTGTGCGCCTACCTCTATCTCGCCGAGGGGCAGAAGCACCGCAAGGCGTTGCTCGAGTTCATCTAC
>JANNRO010000217.1:0-22158 GCA_031401505.1 Planctomycetia bacterium | reverse complement strand
CCGGCCGGACGATGTGCCGCACCTCGACGCCCGCCCGATCGAACGTCGCGATGATGCGCCGATGACCGTCGACGTGCGCGTCGGCGAGCCGAGTCATTTCGCGCTGCGTGACGAGATGCGACGGGAACGCGCTCGCGATGGCGAGCAGCGCAACGCGACGGGCGTCGTCGCCGTCGCCACGAGAAGAACTCAACGTCGAATCTCCACGGGGCCGTCGAACGAACGGACGGTACCATGCGCGTTCGGAGCGCGACCCGTGCAGACGTCGACCATGGAACTCGCTCGGCCAATCGACACCGGCGAGTTCGCCGCGCGGGTCGCCGACGGCCACGCCCTCTATCGGCCCTCTACGCTCGCGGCCTACGACGCGTTCGTGTACGGATTCTCGAGCCCGTTCCTCTGGCGGTGCCCTCCGCGCACGCTTCGTCGGCTCTACGAGCGGAATGTCGCGCCTCGTCACCTCGACGTCGGTGTGGGCACCGCGTACCTGCTCGACCACGCGCGTTTTCGCCGCGGCCGGCCCGAGATCACGCTGCTCGATCCGAACGCCGACTGTCTCGAGCGGGCCGCCCGGCGCCTCGCACGGTACGGCCCCCGTACCGTGCGCCACAGCGCGTTCGATCCACTCCCCGACATCGGTCGCTTCGGGTCGATCGGCATGAACTACGTGCTCCATTGCCTGCCGGGATCGTTCTCCGAAAAGGGGGTCGTGTTCGATCGACTCGCGCGGGTGCTCGAGCCCGACGGCGTCCTGTTCGGATCCACGGTGCTGGCGCACGATGGGACGTGCTCGTGGCCTACGCGCGCGACGCTCGCGCTCTTCAACCACCGTCGGATCTTCGCCAACGAGCGGGACCGTTTCGCGGACCTCGAAGCCGAACTTCGGGTTCGATTTCGCACCGTTCGTTGCTGGCGCGTCGGCCACGTCGCTCTCTTCGAGGCGCGAGGTCCGGTCGCGGCGCCGCGAGTCTAGTGCCGAAATGAGCGCTTGGACCCGGCTCGAACGCTTCTGCCGCCGCGCGTCGTGGAAGGCGGGCCTCGCACCCGACCGCACGAAGTGGGCTGCGCGTCGCATCGAGCGCGTCCTCGACACGCACGGTCGTGAACTCTTCGAAGCGTCGGGCGTGCCTGGCATGGTCGTGATCGTCCGGTTCGCGGACGGACGCACGATCGCGCGCAACTTCGGAGTCGCCGGCGTCGCGGGTCCCATGCGAGGAGATACGGTCTTCCCGGTCCTGTCGCTGTCCAAGCCCGTCACGGCATTCTGCGCGATGGCCCTGGTCGAACGCGGTCTCCTCGCGCTCGACGAACCCGTGTGGCGCCGGATGCGGTCCTACCGGCTCCCGGCGCACAGGTCGGGCGGCTTCGACGGGGACGCAGTGACCTTGCGTCGACTGCTTTCCCACAGTGCGGGCATCGAGCCGGAGGGCTACGGCTGGTGCGAGGGCGAACGCGTGCCGAGCGCCAAGGAGTTGCTCGAAGACGAAACCGACGAGGCGCACGCGCTGCGTATTGTCGAACCCCCCGGGTCGTCGCTGCGCTACTCGGGGGCCGGCTTCGTGCTCGCGCAACTGTTGATGGAGGACGTCACGGGACTGCCGTTCCCGGTCCTCGCCCGGGAGCAGGTGCTCCGGCCCCTCGGCATGGAAGGGAGCGACTACGAACTCTCCCCGGAGTTGACCGCTCGGCTCGCGACGTCACACGACGACGAGAATCATCCGCTCCCGGCGCGACGACTCCGGGTCACGGCGGCAGCCGCGGGTCTTCACAGCACGGCGGAGGACCTGACTCGATTCTGGGCCGTCTTCACGCCGGGGCCCGACGGCGAACCCCCGGGGCGCGGGGTGATTTCGTCGGCTTCGTGTCGGGAGATGCTGACGCCTCAAATCGTCGGCGCCGACGGAACTCTCTGCGGCCTCGGGTTCTATCTGCGGCGCAAGCGCTCGGACCTGCGGTACACCCACCTCGGATTCTTCGACGGATGGGACCACCGCGTCGAAGGGCTCGTTCGTCGACGCACCGTCGTCACGATTCTCAGCAACGGGAATCGCGGCAAGACGTGCGTTCCTCCGCTGGTGCGTGCGTTGCGCGCAACGCTCTACGACCGAGCGTTCTGACGGCATCGAGCGATCGTCGGGCGCCGGACTTTCCGCATGCCGCTTCGTTCGCTACGCTCGGATCGGAGGCACTCATGCAGATCGAACGGTTGCGGCTCGCGATCATCCTCGCCGTCGGCGTGTGTCTCTTCGGAAGCGGGCGCGTCCTCGCCGGCCCCGACGAGGAGTACGCGCTCAAGGTGAAGGAAAGCCTCGACGTGTTCGATCGCGACAAGATCGAGGCGCTGGTGAAGGATCCGGCGAAACTGACGGATGACGAACTGGCGTCTCGCAGGTGGACGCTCGTGAGCGCCCAGAAGATCGCGCACAAGAACTGGCGTCGGGTGCAGGCCGCGGCCGAAGTCCTGAACGTCGCGGGGCGGCTGGTCGAGCTCCGATGGGCCCATCACGCGCTCGCCATGTGGACGATCGAGGCGGAGCGAAAGGAGCGCATCGAGGCGATTCACGCGCGGGAAAACGTGATCACGACCCAGCGCTACGGAGAGGCGTTCTACTCGTTCCTCGTACCCAAGAAGTCGAGGCCCTGGCGGAGCGACCCGGAATACCCGAAGTTCCGGGAGGAAGAGGCGCAGGTGCAGCGGTGGTTCGTGGGCGCGCTCCAGCAGCAGAAGGCCGAAGCGGAGGGAGGCGACGCGAGCACCGCCGCGAAACTGCTCGACGAGATGCGCACGAACGCCCAGGGAGACGTCAGTCTGATCAACGGCGCGGTCTGGACGATCGATCGCGAGATCGCCAGGCGCAAGGGGATCGACTTGAAAACACCGCAGGAACAGGAGGCCGAGGCCGCCGCGCTCGTCAAGGAGCGGGCGGAAGAGCACCAGCGCTATGCCGTGCGGCTCGTGCCCTATCGCACCGAATACGAGGCGACGACGGGCGAAGTCGTGGCCGCGATGTTCCAGGTCTTCAAGGGCGCGCCGTCGTACGTCGTATCCGCACACCACGCCGAGACGCTCGAGGGGCCGCGGTTCCTGACGATCGCCCAATCGGGCGACTTCGTGGTGCCCTTCACGTTCAAGAAGGCGGGTGAGCACTCGGTCTCGATCCGCGTCTACGACGCGCAGGGCGACGTTTCATCGGCGACGATTTCGGTCCGGGTGACCGGCGACCCGTTGCCTCCCGAGAAGAAGCGCGATCCGCCGCCGGGACCGAAGTCCGACGATCCCGCCGGGCCATCCGTTCCGGTCGTGCCCACCGTAAAGCCGGAGCCGATCTCGGGCACGTTCTCGGCGCTGATCTGGCACGCCAACGCCAAGCTCGCCGACCCGACCGCCGCCGCGCTCCGCATCACACCCGTTCCGATCACGCTGACGATCGAGCCATCGGGCGAGATCCGGGGATCGGCACGCTACGCCATGCCCGAGTCGGAGATGCGGCCCCTGCCCGATCCTGCGATGTTCGGACGACATTGGCGATCCTCGTTCGACCTCGCGGGCACGGTCGACTGGGTGACGGGCAAGGTGCACATCGACGTCACGCACGGCCTCGACGAGAAGGGCTACGAGAGGACCGATCCGAAGCTCGGGCACTGGCGGCACTTCGATCGCGTCGAATACGCCGTCACGCTCGACGGTTGGACGATTCCAGGCCCCGATGCAGCGGCGTGGCTCTCGAGGCTCGCGAAGCTCCCTGGCATCGCCGGCCAGCTGAAAGGCATCGACCTCGAGACGGTGACGGGGTTGCCCAATCCGACGATCGGAACGGATGGATCGCTGTCATTCTCAACGCGGGGGTTCCTGGGGTCAACCGACCTGGGTCCGACGCCCGGCGCGGGCTCGTTTCGGCGGATCAAGTACGTCCGCTACGTCGAGCACATGGGATATGACGGGAAGAACGCGAAGGACACCGACAAGACGGCGGAGCGCCAGCAGCGGGAAGACAAGGCGGGCGGCGGGGCGTGGCAGCTTCGAATCCTCGGCGCGGCGACGCCCACACCGCGCGACGAGGGGCCCGCCGACCCGAAATCGGAGGTGATGGCGTTCGGACTCTGGCCCGTGAAACCCGTCACGACGAAGGTCGGCGGCGTGATCCAGGCGCGGGCGATGGCGGTCTATCGCGAAAACGTGTTCGATGCGGTGGACCGATCGAAGAAGGTGACGTGGACGTCGAACGGTCTCGAGCTACTCGGAGACGGATCGTTCCGCGCGAGCAAGCCCGGCACGTACACCGTCACCGCGAAGACGGGTGACGGACCGCAGGCGATGTCGTCTACGCTGACGGTGATCGTCGAGAAGTGATGCGCCGCGGGAGATGACTCCCGGTCCCGACGGCGGACTCACTTGCCGGGCGGCGCCTTGATGACCGACGACTCGACCGACTCGACGGGCATCGCATTGAAGCGGAATCGTCCGACCGTTCGATGTTCCGCACGATCGTCAACTTCGTGAACGAGACGTTGCGGTGGATGGAAGAGCCCCGATCGGGCGAGAGAGCCGACCCTCTGCCTGCGGAGACTGCGGGCTGCAAGGGGCCGGACGTGGGCGCTAGGCCGTCGCGGTGCCCAGCGTGTTGAGGCACATTCGCGCGCGCTTCGTCAGGACGGTGCGCAGTCGCTCGACTACGCGGGGCGCGAGCCCGGCGTCGATCATCTCGATTGCGACGGCGGCGATCGTCGTGGGCGACTCGTCGGCCAAGCGCTCGATGCGGGCGACCGTGTCGGCGCCGTTCAGGGAAAGTTCGTCGGCCAACGCGAGCCACTGGTGCCTGCCGATGTCGTCGAGGCGGTACCGCGATCCGATCCGCATCGCGGATTTCAAGCGCCGCGCATCGAGCTCGGGATAGGGGAGTGCGCTCGCGAGGTCGTACAGGGGCGCGAGTCGAGCCTGCCTGCGTGCGCCGAGAAGGATCGAGTAATTCTTCGCGTGGGCGTCGGTTCCGCCGATCAGCCAATTGAACGCGAGCGCATCGACGAACGTCGTCACATCCGCGACGGCATCGCTCGAGTGTGCGCGGAGCAGTGCTGCGACCTGGTTCGGCGAGGGACCGCCGTCGCTCTGGTACTTGCGCCCGGGCGGTACGGCGAGCGCCTGACACAGATCTTCCTGATGGAGGCGGCGAATCGACGGCTTGATGGATCGCGCCCTCGATGCGTCGAATCGATCGTATCGCGTCAGGACGATCGCCGTCTCGCCGTCGAACGTGCGCACTTCGGACGTCGCGGTCGAAAGGCCGAGCCTCCGCGCGAGACAAAGGCAGAGATGCTCGTTCTCGATGTGCCCCGCGAAGTCGGCCATGGGGGGTTTCAGGATGTGCGTCGTGGGCGTTCGCCCCGACGGGATCCCGAAGCGGCCGCCTCGAATCAACAACGCCGTCTTGGACTGCGAGCCGGCCAGGCTGAACTGTCCCTCGTCCGAGGCGCCGCGCCATGCGCCGGCGTTCGCTCGAAGTTCGCGAAGGCGCGAGGCGATCGCCGACTCGTCGAGCCAGACCACTTCCTCCGGACCGTCGCCGAGCACCGCGTCGAGCCGCGCGGGAGGAACGAACTGAACTGCGCCGGCACAGTCTTCGCCGACGTGCCGTAGGAGCGCGAACGCATTGCGCGGCGAGACCTGAAATCTCCTGCCCCAGTTCGCCAGCACCGAAGCGTTGTCCGGGAGAAGACCCCACATCCACGCATCGATCGATGCGTGCGGATGCCGCGACCTCGCGAGCGGCATCGACAGCGAAAGCGGCGTGGCGTCGTCGCGTTGGCGCCAGCCGTCGTCGTACGTGAAGGTGAGGCGACCGTCGCGATCGCACCGCACGAGACCGGCCTTGCTCGCCCAGAGCAGGACCACGAGTTCCCCGTTGCTCATCGTTTGACGTTCGGCGGGCGACGGTGCGCCTCGACGACCTGCGCGAGATCCATGTCGGAGCCGGGCAACGGGGGCCCGGGCACGCGAACCTCTCCGTCATCGGCGCGAAGCACGAGCCCCAACGCTTCGAACGCCCGCAGCACGAGCATGAGTGATGCCCGCGCCTTGCCCTTCTCCATCTGTACGACCCAGAGCCGGCTGGCGCCCACTCTGCGCGCGAGCGTCGCCTGATCGAGGCCAAGAGCCCGTCGTCGCTCCCGGATGACGAGTCCGACGTCGATGGCGGTGCGCAGGCGCATGTGTCTCCTAGAAGTAAGCGATCGGAAGCACTTTAGCCATGTATTCGATCGCTGTCAACTTGGATAAGTATACGATCCATTCCAATTGGAAGGACCGGGATTCGGATCGCCCCCGGCGAGCGCCTTTACGGTCCGACGACCGCATTCCGCGCACCTGCCGCCTCGCGCGTGGCGGCAGGGGTGCGCGGGCCGCTCTCGGACCGGCTCGCCGCCCGGGGTCAGCACCGTTGAGGCGGCCGTTGCGGCACCCGTCGGGTCGCGGAGCGCCCCCTCTCCCTCCGCCTCCCCCCATTCTCCTCCGCACGGACCTCCCCCATCCACCGCAATCGCGGCTTCGACGCGGGTGCGCATCTCGATACCGTGTAGTCCCGCTCAACCCTTCGACGGCGCCCCCCGCGGGTCGAAGGGCGACTCGAGCCCCTCCTTCCTCCGGTGCGGGAAGATGCGGTCGATGACCACCGGGTCCACGACCCACGCGATCACCTTCACGGGCGTCGTACGATGCGGGCAGGCTGAGGGTTCGACCTCGAACACTTTGGCGCGCACCCTCGCCCACGCCGAACGCCGCTTCGGCTCGAGCGAGCCCGGCTCGGCTGGCGCGCGCCCGACGCGTTCCGATCGGCAACACCTCGGCCACGAGCGGCCTTTGACTCTTCACGAAGGCAAACCAGTGGTCATCGCAGGTTTGAGGCGGCCGACGTTGGTTCGGATCAAGATCGGCTGACCACGGATCGCGACCGCCGGGGCGTGTCCTTTCGTGCGTCGGGGCCTGCCCCTGACTACGGTGCACACGTGGCCACGCTCAAACCCACGCTCGGCGTCCTCGGCCTCACGTTCTACGGGGTAGGAATGATCGTCGGGGCGGGCGTCTACACCGTCATCGGTGCCGCAGCGGGACTCGCCGGAAATGCGGTGTGGCTGAGTTTCGTGCTGGGCGCCGCCGTGGCGGTATTGACGGCCTTCTCCTACGCCGAACTCTCGACGATGTTTCCGACGGCCGGCGCCGAGTACGTGTACGTAAAGGCGGCCTTCCCGCGAGCCGGTGCGCTGCCATTCCTCCTCGGCCTCGTGCTGACGCTCGCGGGCGCGGGGACGGCGGCCACGGTCTCGCTTGCGTTCGCAGGCTACTTGGCCGCCTGGGTGCCGATCCCGCCGGTCGTGGCCGCCCTCGCGCTCGTCGTTGCGCTGACCGCGATCAACCTCCTCGGCCTGAAGGCGGGAAGCAAGGTGAACATCGTCTTCACACTGCTCGAGGTCGGCGGCCTCGTGGCGTTCGTGGCACTCGGAGCCTCGCAGCCGGAGTTCGGCCGCGGCATGCTCGAAATCGCGCCCGACGGAGTGTTCGCCGGTGCCGCGCTGCTCTTCTTCGCCTACCTGGGCTTCGAGAACCTCGTCAATCTCGCCGAGGATGCCAAGGATCCCGCGCGCGACCTGCCGCGCGCGATCCTCGTCAGCGTGGCGGTGACCACGCTGCTCTACGCGGGCGTCGGCCTCGCCGCGACGGCGCTGCTCGAACCCGATCGACTGGCGTCCAGCCATGCCCCGCTCTCGAGCGCGGCCGCGACGGCGTCCACCCTCGTGGCGAAGGCCCTCGGCGTCGTGGCTCTCTTCGCGACGGCCAACACGGCGCTCATTGCCCTCCTCTCGACGAGTCGCCTCCTGTTCGCGATGGGGCGCGACGGCGCCGCGCCGAAGGTGCTCGCGGCCGTGCGCGAACGCCACGGATCGCCCTGGCTCGCCTCGCTCGTCCTCGCCGCGGTCGCCGGCGCGCTCGTACCCCTCGGCGACGTGAAAGTCGTCGCGAGCCTCGCCTCCTTCGCGGCGCTCCTCGCGTTCGTCGCCGTCAACCTCTGCGTGATCGTGCTGCGCTACCGACAGCCCGCGACCCGTCGACCATTTCGCGTCCCGATCGCGATCGGACGATTCCCCGTGCTTCCGGCGCTCGGACTCGCGAGCGCGGGATTTCTCCTGGTTCACTTCGACGTGTGGAGTTATGTCGCGGGCGGCGGCGCGGTCGCACTGGCACTCGTGCTCTACGGTGCACACGCGTGGTGGAAACGCCGGTCCGCTGCGAAGTCCTCCGCATCCTGAGCGGACGGGTCAACGCGGCGATCGGTCGGACCACGCACTCGAGGCACGGGGGACCTGATCGCCGAGCGGCGGCATCCAAACGAGGCGTCCCCTACGCGGAAGCCCATGACCTTGTCGCATCAATCGGCCCCCACTCTCTTGCTCTGGCTCGCCGTCGCCTTCGTCGGCGGCTGCGGTGGCGGCGGGACGGGGAGTACGCGCCGCGGCGAGCCGGCGCCCACGCCCCCGGCGCGGACACAATCGGAACTCGACTATGCACAGGACGTGCTCGACCTCGTGAACCAGGAGCGGACGTCACGCGGACTCGACCCCGTCGTCGAGGATCTCGAGGCCGCGGAGGCGGCGTATGGACACGCGTACGACATGGACGTGCGGGGCTTCTTCGATCATGACAACCCGACCGGGGAAGACCCGGGCGAGCGACTGCAGCGAGCCGGTGTGAACTCGTTGTTCGGCTGGGGGGAGAACATCGCCCAGGGACAGCCAACGCCCGAAGCCGTCATGTCGGCTTGGATGGACTCGACCGGACACCGACGCAACATCCTCGATCCATTGTTCGGCCGCCTCGGGATCGGCGTGCGCCTCTCGTCGGGCGGTCCCTGGTGGGTGCAGGACTTCGTCCAACCCTGACGGCGGGCGAGGGAGCCGACCGTAGGGTGGTCGAATCGGACGCTCCCATCAGCCCACGCGCCGGTGATCTCCTCGTGCGGGCGGCGAATCGATCGGAGAATCGGCACTCGTCCGGCGGCTCAACGGAGACTCTCGTGGCGACGATCATCCAAACGGCGGACGGCCTGACGCTGCGTCCCTGGACGCTCGACGACCTCGAAGCCTTTCACGCGATCTGGGGCGACCCCCAAGTGATCACGTGGGGCGCGGCCGCGGACCGGGCGGCGAGTCGCGCGAAGATGGAGCAAGTGATCGCGAGGTGCGCGGGCATGCGCTGGCCCGTGGCGTGGCATCGAGCGACGGAGCGGACGACGGGCGAAGTCGTCGGGAACATCTGCTTGCAGCCTGCACCGTGGGACACGTCCGAGTTCGAGATCGGCTGGCACCTTCGCCGCGACGCGTGGGGACGCGGCCACGCAACCACCGGTGCGCGTGCGCTCATCGCCGAGGCCGTCGCGCGGCTCGAACTGCCGCGCATCGTCTGCGCCATCCTGCCCTCGAATCACCGATCGCAGCGAGTCGCGACGCGTCTGGGGTTCACGCGCTACGCGCGGGACTTCCCGCACGGCGGGCTACCGCACGATCTGCTCGAGTTGCAATGCAGGTGAAAGAGCCCCGACGCCGTCGCGCGTGATGTCGAAACGTCGGTGTGCCTCGTCGACGCACTCGGCCGCGTGAACGTGCACCCGTCGCCGGACACCCAGCGGGTCGCGCCCCAATCCCCCATCTCACGTGGCCAGGATCCGACGTTGCGGTCTCGGTCCCGGCGTGCGAGCGTCGAGCCTGAGGAGCACTGCCACGCCATGCGCGAACGACGTGCGGACGAGCTGGGAAGTCGCCTGCGTGACTGTTGGATCGACGTCGGTGGGCCCCACTTCTCGCCCTCCGCGGGAGCGACGTCGGAGGAGTTGTCGGAATTCGAACGCCTCCACGGACTCCTGCTGCCCGACGATCTTCGCGGGTACCTCGCCATCGTGAACGGAATGAGGGAACTCGACGCCGACGACCACATCACGTCGTTCTGGGGGCTCGGGCGGATGAAGCCGGTCGGCGACGTCTACCTCCTCCTGTCGCCGCATCGGTGCTCCCGGGGCGACTTCGTCATCTGCGACATCCTCATCGATTCGTTCTGGTACGCGATCCGCCTCGACCCGATCGGCCGCGACGTCGGCAGCGTCGTAATGTGGGGCGTGCGCAATCACCCAGTCATCGTCGCGCGGTCCTTTCGGGAGTTCGTCGAGATCTACCTGGCCGATCGCGCGTCACTCCCGAAGGGACTTCCCGCGATCGAGGACGCGGATGTCTGCCCCGTCCACGACCTCCCGATGAACCGACGGAGGGTCGGGCCTTGGTACGGAGCGGCCCCGAAAGCGCTGCTCGGCGTTTCCGAGGAGGCGATGCGTGATTTTCCGTACTCCGGCGACGGTCTCTGGGGGGGCCCACAGGCTCCTGCCAAACCCAGATCATGGATCGAACCAGTGTGCGATCGCTGCGCGCTTGCCAGGCGAGACTGGATCGCGGGCTATGGTCGGACGGCGGGAGATCCCCCCACTTGATTCTCCCGTCCGCAAGGCGAGAGGGACGGTTCTCCGTGCTCCGAGAGATCATCGCGACAGACGGGACTCGAATCCTCGACCGTCCGTCCCAAAGACGGCTCGTCGTACGAGGCCTCGGACGCCGTTGCCCCCCCCGTGACGGAGGGGCGAATGGCTCGGTCATCTATCGGATGACGTAGGCCGCACCGGCGAGGCCCGCGCTGTCGTCGGCCTCGGCGACCGCACCCGGGTTGACCCCGGTCCCGTTGCCGGATTCCAGATTCGCGCCCACGACGACCGTCCCCGAGGAAGTCGCCGCCGACTGGCCGAATTGGTCGGATGGGTCCGAGTTGGACGCCTTGAGGTAGGCCAGTTGGACCCACGTCGCCCCGCTGCGGACGAAGACATAGGCCGCGCCCGCGGCGCCCGTGCTATCGTCGCCATCCGCCAAAACGCCCGGGTTCACCCTCGTGCCATTGCCGTCCTCGCCGGTCGCACCGACGACGAGCGAATCCCCCGAGATCGCCACCGACGTGCCGAACAGGTCGCTTGCGTCCGTATTGGAAGCCTTCACGTACGCCTGCTGCGTCCAGGTCGTCCCGCTGCGCACGAAGACGTAGGCGGCACCCGCATCGACCGCACTGTCGTCGGCCTCCGCCGCGGCACCCGCGTTCACGCCCGTGCCACTGCTGCGCTCGTTGATCGCGCCCACGACGAGCGTGTCCGCCGAGATGGCGACGGAAACGCCGAACTGATCGCTGGCGTCCGTGTTGGAGGCCTTGACGTAGGCCTGCTGCGTCCACGTCGTCCCGCCTCGCACGAACACGTAGGCGGCGCCTGCGGTCAACGCGCTGTCGTCGGACTCCACCAGCGCACCCGGGTTGACACCCGTCCCGACGCTGTCCTCTGCGTTCGCTCCCACGACGATCGAATCGCCCGAAATCGCGACCGATCGGCCGAACTGGTCGCCTGCGTCGGTGTTGGAGGCCTTGAGGTAGGCCTGCTGCGTCCACGTCGTCCCGGCGCGCACGAAGACGTAGGTCGCGCCAGCCCCGCCCGCGCTGTCGTCGGCCTCCGCCAGAGCACCCGGATTGACGCCGGCCCCGCTGCTCGACTCTCCGCCCGCGCCCACGACGAGCGTGTCGCCCGACACCGATACCGAGGCGCCGAAGAAGTCACCGGCATCGGTGTTGAACGCCTTGACGTAGGCCTGCTGCGTCCACGTCGTTCCGACGCGCACGAAGACGCAGGCCGCGCCCGTAAAGCCCGCGCTGTCGTCGGCTTCCGCCAGGGCACCGGGGTTCACACCCGTTGCGCTGCCGTCTTCACTCTGCGCTCCCACGACGAGCGTGTCCCCCGAGATCGCGACCGAGACGCCGAACGAGTCGCCGGCATCGGTGTTCGAAGCCTTGAGGTAGGCTCCGACAGCCAGCTGCCGCTCGACCCAGCCCAGAGAATCACTGCGTGGAGCGATGTAGATCTCTGGCGCAGCGGAAGCCGGTGCTCGCGTTGCGACCCGACGGCGTGGAGTTGATGCGATTCGCAGCCCGGAGAGCTACCGGCGGGTTGTTGCAAGATCCGCCACGCACCACGCGCGACGAGCGGCGAGCATCAAGCCAAGAGTCCGTCCAATCCCACACGCCCCCGGCGGCATCTCCCACTCCGTAGACGGACTCTGCAGTCTTGAAGGCCCCGACTGGTTCGGGTTGCGTCTCCCGAGATCGCGATTCCCGACACTTCGCTAGCGTCGCGTCCTCGAGCTCGCCCCACGGATATCTACGACCGTCCACACCCCGTGCCGCCTTTTCCCGCTCCTCCTCCGTCGGCAGGCGCCATTGCGTGCCCGTCGTCTTCGACTTCCATGAGCAGTACGCCAAGGCGTCATCGAACGAAATTGACATTACGGGCAGCTGGGTCATCCACGCCGATCCGTGATCGCGCAGGCAATGCTCCGCGGACGCACCGTCCACCATGTCCGACCGTGGCGGCCATGTCCCGTCCTTCTGACGCGACACGTATGGCGCGTCTCCGGCGTTGCCGTGAGGCGCCCGCGCCACCGCCGCATCGAGTCCCTCTTCTTTCTCGACGGCCGCCAGGAACACCCCGTACTCCCCGAATGTCACCGGATAGCGCGCGATCGCGAAGTCCGGAAGCTCCATCGTCCGCGTCGTCCTTCCCTCGCTGTACACGAACGGCCCGCCGGGAACGTAGACGAACCCCGCCCCGATCTCCTCCTCCGTTCGCAACCGGACACACCCCGCCCACGCGCGGTTGCGCGAGATGTGCACGGGGTAGCGGACGTCCGGGTAGCCCGCCTTTCTCAAGACACAGAGGTAGGATCCAATCGGCAAAGACACTTCTGCCAACGGCGTCTTTCCGAGGTTGCGCGTCTCGTCGGCGACCAGCACGCCGTCGCGCTCGGTGAAACGCGAGAGCACCACTTCCGCCCCCGTCGGCTCCGATACAAGCGTCAGCGACCCGTCGCCCTTGACGAACGCGGCGAGCACCCCGTCGTCGTAGCGCCGAACCATCGTCAGAGCGTACGCGGTGTCGGCCCGCTCTCCCTTCCGCTCCGCCTCTTCGAGTCGGCCCTTCCAGAGGGACGCGAGCGCGGCACGAGCCGAGACGCTCTTCTCTTCCTGGACAAGCGCCGCCTCGAGCAGCTTGACCGTCTCGGCGAACGCAAGCGCGACCTCGGTGGCGAGGTCCTCGACGCGCCGACGTGCGTCGAGCAACGAGCGCTTCTCCGGAATCGGCTGCCACGGCTTGAATTTCGAGGCCTCGACCTCGACCGCCGCCTCCGCCTCCGCGATTTCCGCCTTCCTCCTCTCGTAGTCTGCGGCCGCCGCGCGACCCTTCATCACGAGCGATTCCGCCTCCTCGTGGCGCCGATGCCGCTCGCTCGTGCCGTCGAGCCACTCACGCAGCACCTGCCCCATCACCTGCGCGGTCTGGTAGCGATGGGTCGGGTCCTTCACCATCGCCTTGCGACAGATCTCGGCCAGCGCCGTCGGTACGGCGCGCCGCGGATTTCTCGTCTCGACTGGAGCAGGCGCCGCCTCCGCGACACGTCGGATGAGGTCCCACCCCTGACCGTCGTATGCCGGCTGGAGCGTCAAGATCTCATAAAGCACGCAGCCGAGCGCGAAGACGTCGGTCCTCCGATCGACGGTGCCGGTCAGCTGTTCCGGCGCCATGTACCGCACGGTGCCCTTCAGGACTCCGTGCTCGGTGTGGCTCCCCGCGTCCGTGCGCGCCGTCGCGATCCGCTCGATCTCGGCCAGATTGAGCGCCCCTTCCGAGGGATGCGTTCCGCCGTGGACGCGGGCGAGCCCCCAGTCCATCAAGTGCACCTCGCCGAAGTCCCCGAGCATCACGTTCTCGGGCTTGACGTCGCGATGGATCACGCCCCGCTCGTGCGCGAAGTGGAGCGTCTCACAGAGCCGCTCGACGGCGCTCACGAGACGGTGAAGCGTCCACTCCCGATAGACATCGGCGCGCTTGACGAAGAGATCGTGGATCACCTCGGAGAGCGTGCGCCCGCGCACGAGTTTCATGGTGAACCAGACCCGACCGTCGGGTGCGATGCCGATATCGTGAACCGGAGGAATGCCCGGGTGTTCGAGCTGACTCGTCGCTTGCGCTTCCGCCACGAACTGGAGGCGGGCCTCCGGGTCATCCCCCGCGTCCGTCCTGAGTAACTTCATAGCCACTTGCCGGCGCAGGTCGCGGTCGGTGACGAGCATCACCTCCCCCATGCCGCCGCTGCCCACCTTCCCATCGATCGCGTACTTCTGGTCGGCCGGCTCGAATGCCGGGCCGGAGGACTTGGCCCCGCCGCCCCCGCTGAACTTTGCCAGCACGCTTTCCCGCGCGAAATTCATGAATTCGTCCATCGCCATCGCCTCCGAGGAAGGGCGGGAATCCTACCGGGCTGATCGCTACTTCCCGGGAGATCGCTTTAATCGCGCCCGCCCGGAGCCAGCGACCGCGCGAGCTCCGGCGGCGAGCGCGCGCTGGAGACCTACGATGTCCGCGTACCTCCGCAAGGCCGGATTCGCAGACGGGGCGTCGGTACCCACGGGTGAACGGGTACCAAGCCGTTAGGCGCCTACGGGCGTTGGCCCCCGCACCACCCAAGATCCATGCCTGACTCGCTCTACTGCATTCGCTCGTATATCCCGTGATCGAACACCCGAAACGGAACGCCGTACGACCCCACGCGAACGACAAGATTCCCTTTCCCGTCGCGGCGTACCGCGCCAGTCGAAGTCGACGCTCCGCCCTCTATGCCAGGTCTCTGATCACTCCAATACCCGGCCTCTCGTGGCTTCATGATCGGATAGATGCCAGGCACGGCGAATGCGACGACCGTCGCCCGGAGTGGGACTCTCGCTCCCGGCACTCCGACCCGGGCGGCGCTACCGCTCGTCGTGGCCGGCACCGACGGCGCCTTCGCGTCCTTCGCGATGTCAACGACGCTCCCAACTTCGCTGGTCGGGAGCGACGGGAAGCCGAGCACGTCTAGCCCCCGGGCAATCAACCCTTGCGTGGCAGCCACGCTCAGTTCAAGAAGCCGCTTGTTGATGGAGCCGTTGTCAACCGACACCGCGAAGCCCGGCAGCAGGTTGCCTGGACGACGGTCAAGGGCCAGGAGTACCTAGTCTTCGAGTCGATCGTCGAGAAGGCGGGAGTGCTCTCGGGGGAGGACGCGGCCGGGCGAAGGGGAATCACCTCTTGATTCGAGCCCTCCGCTTCGCCCTCGTCGTCATCGGTCTCGCGGGGGCGACGTACGCAGCCGCGTCGTTGACGAGCGGATGGCTCGGTACGCCCCCGTGGTGGGAACGATTGGCGAAAGACCCGCACGAGGGGTGGACGACAAGGTGGATACTCCGTCAACTTCCCGGCGTTCGGAAGATGTCTGCTGAAGAGCACGCTCGGAAGGAAGTTGAACTGAACGAGGCGATGCTCGCGGCAGAAGCCGAGCGGGGGCCGCCGGTCGAACCTCGACCCGGCCGTGAATGGATCTCCGGCGGCGTCATGGCGCTGGGACTCGCCCTCGCGGGAGTCGGCGCGTGCCCGGGCGCCCTCACGCGGCGCTACTCGCCAAAGACCGCCTCGTAGATCCGCTGTTCGGGGTCGCGGGGCTTCTCCTCGACCTTCAGATTCACGGAGCGCCCTGCGCTCTCGAAGAACGTGAAGAAGTCGAGGAGACGCGCGCCGTTCCGGCCCGCGCCCCGGACGTCATGGACGTTTCCTCTCGTACGCGTGAGGCTCGAGGTGCGGCCCGCCATCAATTGGGAGTCTTCGGTCTCTCGGATCTCGAACGTCTTGCCCTTCGACGGACGCGGGTTCCCGCCGAGGATGTCGGCGCAGCGCACGCGCGCCTCGCCTGCGACGCAAAAGATCAGCCCGTTGTAGTCGCGGTGGTCGTGCCACGCGAAACCGCGACCCGGCTCGAGCTTGAACTGAGCGACGACGAGAGGGCGCTTCGCTTGGAGCGACTCACCGTCGGTCGGGATCTTGAGCCGGTGGACCAGCGCCGCCAGCCGCGACAGGTACACCTCCTCCTTCGGCTTGCGCGCGCTGACCAGACGCTCCGCCAGGGGCACCGCCGCCTTGGTCAGCGCGTCCCACGCGAAGTCCGCGTCGTCGTCCGTCGCCGGCTCCTGAGCGAGCGCCTGCTGCGGCCAGTGCAGCGAGAGCAGCGCCAGCGCGCCCACCGAGACCTTGAGCAGGCTGCGACGTTCGAGTCGCACGCCCTCGTCCACCTCGATCGGTCCCGCTTCAGACATCCGTTCGGGAAACCAACTCATCACGCCTCCGTGGGGACTCGGCTCTGGTTGGTTGCCTGGAAGATCGTAGCGGCCCGGGAGGGGCGTCGTGGCGGCCGGGATGGGCTCGCCGCGTTCGGTGCTCGACTCCGCGGCGGCGACTGACCGCGACGACGTTGAGGACCTCCACCGCCGCCCCAGCAGGGAATTGCTTGGCCGTCGTCTCCGTGGATCGGGCGAGCGCGGGGACGGCCTCGCCGACCGCCCCCGCGGATCCAGGATCGGTCGGAAGGACTCGAGTCGGGCTGAGAGGCCCCTCCCCGACTGCCCACGCCCTGACGGACGTGGGGCGGGCGACAGGGGGGTGCGGTCGATGCGCGCCCGGGGCGAACGCGGAGCTCGGGGACCTCGGTCGCGGGTGCCGATCGGCGGCCATGTCGCGCTCGCGCGCAGGAGCGCGACGGCGCCGCCGTCCACGTCGGCGTGATGAACGGCGATCCGACGAGGATTCGACGGTCGAATCAGGCCACGATGAGAGCGAAGTTCGGGCGCCGACTCTTGAGGACTGCGACGTCGGCGCGGACGTCTCGTCGGGGGTCCGGTCGCTCGCGTCCGGCGCGTCGGCGGTCGCTCGGCCGAAACGCCGCTCGCAGGGCGGATTCCCATTCGGCTGATGTTCGGCTATGTGCCCCGCCAAGGCCTTCCACGGACCGTCACGGACAGCCACAGACGACCACGCTATAAACCACTCCAAAACGCTCGTATCTCCCCGAATTCGCAAGCAGAAGGTGGTGGCCAGGACCGGGATTGAACCGGTGACCCCAGGATTTTCAGTCCTGTGCTCTACCAGCTGAGCTACCTGGCCACGAGAACCGACGTCAGGGGGCGGAGGGTAGCAGGGCCCCCCGGACCGGCAAGGCCACGGGTGAGTCGGCGCCCCACCCCCCCTCGGGGCCGATCGGCCGACGGGACCTGAGTCCGATCCCCCCGACCGCCCGCCTGCGAACCCGGCTCCCGGCGCCCTTTCGACGAATCGCCACCGGTGATAGGTTTCCGCCCCGATCTCCCCCACCTCGATCGCGGAGTCGTCCCATGGTCGGAAAGAAGCTCGCAGCCGAGGCCTTCGGCACGTTCTGGCTCGTCCTCGGAGGCTGCGGCACCGCCGTCCTGGGCTCTGCCGGCTACCCCGGCGTCTCGCTCGCGTTCGGCCTGACCGTCGTCACGATGGCCTACGCCGTCGGCCCGATTTCCGGCTGCCACCTGAACCCCGCCATCACCCTCGGCGCCGCGATCCTCGGTCGCTTCCCGAAGAAGGACATCCTCGGCTACTGGATCGCGCAGGTCGTCGGTGCAGTCCTCGCCGCCGTCGTGATCATGATCATCGCCAAGGGTCGACCCGGATTCGTGGTCTCCGCCGACACGATGGCGTGCAACGGCTACGACACCCACTCGCCCAAGGCCTACTCGATGATCGCCGGCCTCGTCACCGAAGTCGTGTTGACGTTCATGTTCGTCTTCGTCATCATCGGTGTGACCTCCAAGAAGGCCGCGCCCGGCTTCGCGGGCCTCGCCGTCGGCCTGTGTCTGACGCTCATCCATCTGATCAGCATCAACGTGACCAACACCTCGGTCAACCCCGCCCGTTCGACGGGGCCCGCGATCATCGGCGGCGGATGGGCCCTCGAGCAACTCTGGCTCTTCTGGGTCGCCCCGCTGGGCGGCGCGGCGCTCGCCGCCGTCACGTGGAACGCGCTCTTCGGTCCCGACGACGACACCGCCACCGCCGCCGCCTGACGCGCAATGGGGGCGTCAGCACGTCGGGTCGGATGAATGCCCCGTCGCCGAATCGACCCCGCGCGTGGTGAGCCACGACGCCCGCTGGCCGCCAACCAGCGTCACTTCGACGCCCACGCCTCGATGCGGCGACCGAGTTCCACCGGTTCCATGCCGTAGACCGACTTCGTGGTCAGGTCCTTGGCCTTCCCGAGGAAGAACTCCGTCACGTGATCGGCGACCTTCCGACGCAGCGCGGGCTCGGTGCCGTACACCAGATAGAGCGCGGCCAACTCGGCCTGCACGGACCAGGCGAAGATGTGCATCGCCGCTGGCTCCGATCCCGCCGCCGACTTCACGGCCTCGAGGTAGGCGTCGCCCGTGCCGTCGAGAACCCCCGCCCACGGGACGGTCGCCTGAACCTCCTTCAACCGCTGCCAGTTCTTGTACGTCGAGAGGTCCTTCCGGGGCGCACCCCAGCGTCCGGTCGCGGGGTTCACGGCGCCGTTGCACAGGGCGGCGACGAAGTCGGTCGTGATCCAGAACCCGGGCGCGGTCATCGACGATTCGGTCTCCGACCAGCGAAAGCGTGGGCACCCGACGTAGAACCAGTGAATCATCGTGAAGTAGGCGATGTCCTGAAGCAGCAGCGCCTCCGCCTCCTTGGTGCCGGGGACGTCCGGGGAAAGCACCTTGGTCAACCCCTCGTCGGGCGCGAAGAACGCGGCTCGCTCCCGCTTCTTGCCGCTCTGCTGACGCAGATGCGTGTCGGCCCAGCGCTCCTCGACCGGGGTCAGATGGCTCCAGAGGTCGTTCTTGTCCTTGTGGGCCCAGACGATGACCGGATCGACCTCCTTGTGCCGCGGCGCGTCGGTGCGGAAGAACTCCTCGATGAACGCGAACACGGCCGAGGACGTCACGCTCACCCGCTCAAGGCCCGGACTCGCGGGCGGGCGCGCGATGACGACGAGGCCGTCCCGCACCACCCCCATCACGTCCTTCTTCCAGATCGCCGCAGCGCGGGCCAGCTCCTTTTCGACGATCGTCATGCCCTTCGCCGGCGTGCCGAGCGGCGGCGGGGATACCAGTTTCGCGCCGCCACCGAGCACGCGCTTCCAGTCGGCCCACTCGCGCCAGGTGAACTTCCCGCGGAACTCCTCGGGAACCAACGCCGCGAAGAACGCCATCGCGGGCGCGTGCGTGGGATCGAGTGCCAGGACCGACGTCGCCCGCTCGATCTGCGTCGCATCGGGAAGCGTCGCCCACGAGGGCTCGCTGCGTGACCAGAGCAGCGCCGCACGCGCCTTGGGGAGCGCCGCCACCTCGGCGTCGATCGCTTTCGCGACCTCGGCGACGGTCGGCCCTCCCTTCGCCGAGGACACCTTTTGTCGGCGCGATTTGATCGCGAAGCCGGTTGCACCGCGCGTCTCGGCGGCATCGAGGAGCGCGCCCGCCTTCGCCCCATCGCCGGCCTTCAACGCCCGATCGGCCCATTCGAGGTAACGGAACCGCTCCGTCGCGATCCAGAGCACGTTCGACGCCTCGAGCAGGTCCGATTCCGACCCGAGCCAGGAGAGTTTCTGGTCGGGCGTCTCGACCGCGAGCGCCTTCGCGAACGGCACCTTGTCTTTCACCTGCATGCCACCCCTCGTCGACGAGACGACGAGCGTCTTGGCGGCCTCATCGATCGCGACGGCCCCGTCCATCGTCGTGCCATCGCGCAGCGCCACGCGGTCGCCGTGCGCGACCGGACCGACCAGCAGCAGGGCCGCGAACGCGGCCATCGTCAGCGGGGCGATCGGACGTCGCACGCAAGACCCTCGCATCGGATGGAATGGGGCACGGGGAAGGGAAGGGCAGGCCATCCTACGAGATGGGCGGTTCGACGGATATCGAAGCCGAAATCTCCAGTGAAAGCCCCGCGAGCCGCGCCCGGGCGGTTGCGAGCGCGGCGCGACTGCTCGTCGGGTGGGCCGCGAGCGCGTAGGCGATGTGCGCGCGGTACGCGGGATCACCCGGGTCATGGAGCCGCTGCCCGGCAACGACCGGAACGACGACGCCATCGGGAACGTGGCCCAACCGACGCACGACGCCCCGCTCGTAGCGGTTGACGTACGCGAGCGCATGGCGGTCGCGCACCGGACGCGAGCGAGAGTCGCCCGTCAGCCATTTCTCGAGCGGATAGACCCCGAGCCCGGCACGGAACAGGTCGGGAAAGCCGTCGTCCTCGCCGAGCCGCCCATTGATCTCGATCAACTCGTCGCCGCGGAATTCGATCGAGAAGCCGCTGTCGGTCAGTCCGACGGCCTCGATCGCACGCCGGGCCGAGTCGGCGCAGCGGCCGGGTTCGTCGGCGGGAAAGAGATAGGCCTCGATGAAGAAGCCCGAGCCGTCGCGGACGATCTGTTCGGTGACGCCGAAGAGGTCGATCGATGTCCCGAAGACCAGCCCGTCGGCTTCGAGCGGCGGTCCCTGAGCGAACGACTCGGCCAAGAACTCCCGCGTCGGGTCGAGTCCCACGTCGATTCCCGCCGCTCGCCCGAATCCGACGAGTCGCGCCACGTCGGGTGATGACGGGAGTCGGGCGAGCAACGAATCGACCGCCTCGTCGAGGTCGGCGTCGCGATCGACCTTGGCCACGAGGCGACCGAGCGTCGATGCCGCGGCCTTCAGCACCAGCGGGTAGCCCAAGCCCGCCCCACGGACGTCGGCGGCGGAGCCACAGCGCGCGAACGCCGGCTGGGGGACACCGGCCGAGGCGAGTCGCACCCGGCACGCCGCCTTGTTGACGCAGAGGTGCGCGGCTTCGGGCGTTGGACCCTTCAATCCGCGCCGCGTGGCGAGGATCGAGCCGGGGAGGAGACCGAACTCCGTCTGGTAGAAGACGTGCGCGGCGCCGCTGGAATCGAGCGTGCGCTCGAGCACACGCACGGTCGCTTCGACGTCGGCGACGGGCGGGAGTTCGACGCACTGGTCGTACGTCGCGCGGTCCTCGGCCGTCACCTCGTCGCTCGCGAAGATCGTGCGCCCCGGGCTCCACGACGCGAGCGACCGGCGAATTGCGCGGTCGGTGTAGAGGAGAAGGTGAGTCTCGGCGTCTTCGCGCATGCGGGGCGAGAGTATAGGCGCCGTCGCGCCGCGCTTGGCTACGGGCCGAAAATGCGAACTCGCTTCTCGAGGCGTTGTCGGGCCGCGATCGAGAACCTCCACGCCTTCGCGTGCGTGCGGTCTTCCGACAGGACGAGCGCCTGGTGCACGCCGGCGAGCAGCCCCAACACCTCGAGCCGACCGTCGGTCCCGACGTTGAATTCCATGCCGTCGAGAACCACGGTCGCGGCGACGGCCTTGTCGCTGACGCCCGTCACGGTCAGAGCGAGGGAAGCCGTCCCCCACTCGGCGGCCGGAACATCGATTTCGCCAAGATAGAGGCGAATCGGCGCGAGATCGTCGGCGCCGATCCGAACCACGCCGCGGCGAAACGGAACGTCGAGTCGGTCGTTGCTCGGCCACGGCAGCGACTCGTAGTGGTCGTTACGAAAGTCCGTCGCAGCGACCTCGAGCACGCGATCGCTGCGGTCGGAGGGGCGGAGCAACGAGATCCGGGCGCCGCTCGCCGACGTCGACTTCTTGGCGCTCGTCGGATCGACGACCACGTCGACCGCGGCGCCATCGTCGACCGGCAACGTGACGTCGTAGTCGGCGCCCAACGGCGCAGCCTTCGTGTGGAGTCGGAGGACGAGCGGTCCTGCCGCCTGCGTTACGAGCGAGTCGCCATCGCGTTGTGCGAGAACCGCACGATGGTCGTACCGGAGTTCGGCGTTCTCGACGGCAAGGCCCGCGGGCCATCGGACCCGATGGCGTCGAAGCGTGCGGAAATCGGCGTGGCGTGCGCCGTCAGCCTCGACTGGGCCGACGGTCACCCAACGATCGTCGATGTTCGCGACGGCGGGAGCCTCTGGTGGAAGGCACGTGTCGTCGGACGCGTCGGTCTCGAAGCCGCCGCAGTAGACCTTCACGCGTTCCTCTCCGCCCCCCTCGACGACCAATATCGGACGCGGCACCGCCGTGACGTCGATTCGGCCGATCGCCCCCTTGACCGCGTTGACGCG
>JANNRO010000216.1:0-10816 GCA_031401505.1 Planctomycetia bacterium | reverse complement strand
CCGTTTGGTCGCGGGGGGGGGCGGCGGGGGGCCCGGCGCCCTCCTGGGGGGGGGGCCCGGCGCCCCACGACCCGTCCGACGGCTCGTCGGCCGCGGACGCGGACGCGGCACTCGACGCGAGCCCCTCGCGCGCGAGGAACGCCGCGAAGCGCGGCCGCGCGTCGCCCTCGCGCCGCGCACGGTCGCGGGCATAGAGCCCCGTCGCGTCGAGCGTCTCGACGATGCCGTTCGGAATCGAAAGCAGGAAGCGCGACGGATCGCGGCGCTCGAGGCCGTTCCACGATTCACGCTGCGCCGAGTGCGTCAGGACGAGGCGCTTCCTCGCGCGCGTCATCGCGACGTAGAAGAGGCGGCGCTCCTCCTCGACGTCTTCGGGCTTGGCCTGGCTGCGGGCGTGGGGAAACCAGCCCTCCTCGGCCCCCACCACGATCACGCCGTCGAACTCGAGGCCCTTGGCCGCGTGCGCGGTCATCAGCGACACGCGCCCGGCCTTCTCGTCGAAGCCGTCCTGCTCGGAGGAGAGCGTCGCGCGTTCGAGGAAGTCGCGCAGCACGAGCCCCGGCTGCGCGCGATCGGCCTCGCGCGCCGCGGCGACCAGTTCGTCGACGTTCTCGACGCGGGAGCGCTCGAGGTCGTCCTCCTTCGCGAGGAGATCGGCGCGGTACCCCGTCTCGGTCGCGATCGACGCGAGCAGCGGGCCCACGGGCGAGCGCGGCAGCGATCGGAGCCGAACGAGGCAGGAGATCAGGTGATCGAGCCCCTGCCGCGCCTTGCCCGAGATGCCCTCGACCCGCGCCGAGGCGGCTTCGGGGACGCTGATGCCGCGTGCGGTCGCGAACGCCCGGAGTTTCTCGAGGCTGCCCTTGCCGACTCCGCGACGGGGCGAGTTGACGATGCGCGAGAACGCCGCCTCGTCGCGGGGATTCTCGACGAGGCGCGCGTAGGCGAGGACGTCCTTCACCTCGCGGCGCTCGAAGAACTCCGTGCCCGACACGAGTTGGTACGGAATCCCCGCATTCGCAAGCGCGGTCTCGACGCCTCGCGAGAGGTGATTGACCCGGAAGAACACCGCCATCCCGGCCCACTCGAAGCCCGACGACTTCCACTGCGAGAGGATCTCGGCGACACGGCGCGCCTCGGCGAGCGCGTCGCTCGAGCGCAGTTCCTGCACGCGCTCGCCCGCCGGGTTGGCCGTCCGAAGCCGCTTCTCGATGCGCTCGGTGTTGCCCGCGATGACCGCCTCGGCGGCCTCGAGGATGCGGCTGGTCGAGCGATAGTTCTCTTCGAGCGCGACGATCCGCGCGCCGGGGAAGTCTTCGCGGAAGCCGAGGATGTTGCGGATCGAGGCGCCGCGCCAGCGGTAGATGCTCTGGTCGGGATCGCCCACGACCGTCAGATCGGCCGCAGGCCCCGCGAGCAGCTTCAAGAGCCTGAACTGGACGCCGTTGGTGTCCTGGTATTCGTCGACCAGCTGGTGCGACCAGCGCGTGCGCGCGGCCTCGAGCGCGTCGGGCACCTCCTCGAGCACGCGCACGGCCTCGAGCAGCAGATCGTCGAAGTCGAAGAGCGCCGCCGCGACGAGCTTCGTGTCGTAGCCCGACTTGACCTTCTCGAGGTGCTCGACGAAGCGCCCGTCGGAGAGCAGGGCGGGCATGCGCCCCGCACCGCCGTTCTTGCGGTGCGAGATCGCCTGGCTGAATTCGGCCGGACGATACGCCGTGGTGTCGATCTTCAGGTCCTGGCAGAGATCGCGCAGCAGCCGCGTCTGATCCTCCTTGTCGAGGATCGTGAAGTCGGTCGCGCGGCCGATGCGATCGGCGAAGCGGCGAAGCAACAGCGCGCAGAAGCCGTGAAACGTTCCGGCGGTGACGGCGTAGCCGCCGGGAAGCGTCGCGAGTCGCTCCTTCAACACCCCCGCCGCCTTGTTCGTGAACGTGATCGCGAGAATCGACCGCGGGTCGAGCCCGTGGACGATGCGCCACGCGACGCGGCGCGTCAGCACGCGCGTTTTCCCCGTGCCCGCCCCCGCCACGACGAGCAGCGGGCCCGCAGGGGACGTCACCGCCTCGCGCTGCGAGGGGTTCAGATCGAGCAGGAGGTCGTCGGGATGGAGGGGGGGCACGGAGGCTGGGCGCGGGGGGCGATGTTTATGATTTTGTAATGTTCAAGTTACGTTCCGTCCCTGGATTGTAATGACCCCCGACGGGATTGCGGGAGTGCAATCCGGCGAGGACCCGGCACCAAGGTTGCCGCGGCGCGATCCCGACCTACCCTCCGGGGCTCGCGAACGTTCGTGATCGCAATCCGTGATCGCGCCACGTGATCCCAACAGGCGGAGGTTTCGTCATGGCCCGGGAGTGCTTCTACAGCGGCAAACGGACGGTCTTCGGCCGCCAGTACACCCGACGCGGCTTGGCGAAGCGAAAGGGCGGTGTCGGCCGCAAGATCACGGGGAACAACTCGCGCACGTTCAAGCCGAACATCCAGAAGGTTCGCGCGGTGATCGACGGGCACGTCACCCGCGTCAAGGTCGCGGCCAAGTACCTGCGCCGCGGCGTCGTCAAGAAGCCGATGAAGCGCACGTGGAAGCCCGAAGCGGCCACGGCCGTCAAGAAGGCTTCGTAAGCCGAGCCCCGCGGCGCGGACGCGGGTCCCGCGCGCGGAATCGTCGGATCAGCGTCCGAGCGTGGCCGAGAGCGTGATCGGCACGGCCGAGAGCGCCTTCGAGACCGGACACGATTTCTTCGTCGTCTCGGCGAGTTCCGCGAACTTCGCCGCGTCGAGGCCGGGCACGACCGCGACGGTCGTGAGCATGATCCCGGTGATCGCGAATCCCGTCGCCTGCTTCTCGAGTTTCACGTCGGCCGACGTGCGGATGCTCGTCGGCGTGAGTTGCTGGGCGCCGAGCGTCGCCGCGAGCGCCATCGAAAAGCAACCCGCGAGCGCCGCACCGATCAACTCCTCGGGATTGGACTGCGGCTGCCCCTCGAAGCGAGAGCCGAGCGAGAACGGGAGGTCGGGCCCGTGGGCCGGCGTCATCGCGCCCTTGCCCTCCTTCAGGCTCCCGTCCCAACGCGCGCTGGCCTTGCTGACTCCCACGGATACCTCCACGTCGATCGACGACGACTTCCCTCATCGGGGTACGGAGCGGACGACGATCAGAATTGACGCCGACGGCGCGAGACGGGCGCGGCCGGGAAGGGGGACGGGGCCGGAGCGGTCGCGGCGAGCGGCGACGGCGCCATCCCCGACGCGGGCCCCGCGACCACGCCACGCGCCGCCTGCAGCGTGCGCACCAATTCGTCGACGCGCTGGAGCAACTCGGCCGGCGTCTGGAACCGGTCCTCGCGGCGCTTCTGGAGCAGTCGGAGGATGATCACCTCGCCGAGCGCGGAGATCGACGGGTCGACCTGGCGCGGCGACCTCGGCAATTCGGTCAGATGCTTCGCCATGACCGCCGGCGCGTTCGAGCCCTCGAACGGCGGGCGCCCGAGCAGCATGTGGTAGAGCGTGGCGCCCAGACTGTAGAGGTCGCTTCGGATGTCGACGTTGGCGTCGCCGCGCGCCTGTTCGGGGCTGATGTAGTCGGGCGTGCCCATGCGGTGCCCGGCGTCGCCGCTCGCCCGCTGGTCTTCGACCTTGGCGAGTCCGAGGTCGCACAGTTTCGCGATGCCATCGCGGGTGATGAGGATGTTCTCGGGCTTCAAGTCGCGGTGGACGAGCCCGTTCTTGGCCGCGTGCTCGAGCGCCCGCGTCATTTGTTGGGCGATCAGGAAGGTGCGTTCCTCGTCGAGGGACCCGCCGCGGCGGAGCAGCGACGCGACGGTGCTGCCGTCGACGAACTCCATGACGAAGTACTTGACGCCGTTGGCGTCGCCGACGTCGATGCCCGAGATGATGTTCGTGTGGTTCAACCGCGCGACGGCCTGCGCCTCGCGCAGGAACCGCTCGACGTAGGCCGGGTCGTCGGCCAATTCGGGGGAGAGGACCTTGATCGCCACGTCGCGATCGAGCGAGATCTGCCGCGCCTTGTAGACGGTGCCCATCGCACCGCCGCCCAGGCGTTCCAGCAGGCGGTAGCCGGCGATCTGCTCCTGGCCCTGGAATCGGCGGTCTTCGCGGCGCAGCGCCTCCAGCTGCTCTTCCTCGATGAATCCCTTCTCGTAGAGGATGTCGGCGAGCGCGCGGGGGCGCAGCCCCATCTCGATCATTTTCGAGCGTACGGCCTTCGCCTCCTCGAGCCGCTCGAGCGTCGTCATGCCGAGCGAGAGGATGCGCTCGGCTTCGCTGTCGAGATCCTGTGTCACCGTGCCTCCTCGGATTCCTTGCCATAGACCGGGGGCAGCCCCAGCACGGCGAGGATCTCACGCTCCGCCCGCCTCATGCGCCGCCTCGCCGCAGGCGCATGGTCGTCGTAGCCCAGGAGATGGAGCGTCCCATGGACCACGTAGAGCATCCACTCATGGTACGGCGAGTGCCCTCGGCGCGCCGCTTCCCTCCGAGCCGTGTCGCGGCTCACGGCGAGCGCGCCCACGAGCACGGGATCGTCGGTGTCGGACAGGGGGAACGACACGACGTCGGTCGCGTAGTCGTGGCGAAGGAAACGCCGATTGACGCGCCGGATCTCCGCGTCGGTGACCGTCGCCACGTCGAGCCGGACGGGTCGTTCGACCCGGCGCTCGAGTTCTCCTCGCAGCACCTCGAGGTCGGTCATCGCACGGGTCCGAAGGACGATGCCGCGCAGCGACCCCGAGACAGCGATCGATCCGCCGGTCCGCGGCGCCGGCCGTGCCTTCGCACGCTTCACGACGCAGCCGACGGCCCCTCGCCGCCCGCCTTGGCGGCATCGGCCCGCTCGTACGCGTCGACGATGCGCTGCACCATCGCGTGACGAATGATGTCGGTCGCCTTGAACTCGACGAAGGCGAGGCCCTTGACGCCTCGGAGCACCCTCGACGCCTCGACCAGTCCCGAGGTCACGCCCTCGGGCAGGTCCATCTGCGTCACGTCGCCCGTCACGACGATCTTCGAGCCCGAGCCCATGCGGGTCAGGAACATCTTCATCTGCGCCGGCGTCGTGTTCTGCGCCTCGTCGAGGATGATGAACGCGTTCTTGAGGGTGCGCCCGCGCATGTACGCCAGCGGCACGATCTCGACCAGACCGTTGTCGATCGAGCGCTGCACCTCGCCGAAGCGCAGCATCTCTTCGAGCGCGTCGTAGAGCGGGCGAAGGTACGGGTTGATCTTGGCCTGAAAGTCGCCGGGGAGGAACCCGAGCTTTTCTCCCGCTTCGACCGCGGGGCGCGTCAGCATGATCTTGCGGCAGGTGCCCTCGCGCAACGCCGCCACGGCGGCCGCGACGGCGAGGTACGTCTTGCCGGTTCCCGCCGGCCCGATGCCGAAGACCACGTCGTGCGACGCGATCGCTTCGACGTAGGCGCGTTGGTTCTCCGACAACGGGCGAATTTCCGGGAGCGGCGACGGCGGGAGCGTGGGTTTCTTGCCTCCGGTCGCACCCGGGTGCGACGCGCCGCCGTTCGACGCCCCGTTCGAACCGTGGTTCGCGTGGGCAGCGTGCGGGCCGTGGGGTCCGCCGGATGCGTGGGGCCCGTGTGCGCCGTTCGTTCCCCGTCCCCGGTGCGATCCCGCACCGTGCCGCGCACGACCGATGCCGGCCAATTCGTCGACGGGACCGGCGTCCGACCCGCGGCCCCCCGCCGACTCGCCCGACAAATCGCCCGCCGACGAGTCGTCGTCGACGAGCGACTCGTAGATTTCGGCGTCCGACGGGGGCTCGCCCTTCCTGCGCACGCGCTGAAGGACCGTCGCGATGCGCGTCGCGACCTCGCGAACGGCCGCCTCGTCGTCACCCGCGATGCGGAGCGTCCCCCGCCGCGTCGAGACCGACACCCCGAATCGCTCGCGGATCGCGCGCAGGTTGCGATCGAGCGAGCCGAACAGCAGACGCTGTTCGCGCACGTCGTCGACGGAGAGAGTGCGTTCGGCCATGTGCCTCCAGTCTACCTCGCGCAACGGACCCCTATCGAACGAGCATCCAGATCCAGGCGACCGGCGCCGCGAGCAGGAGCGAGTCCACCATATCGAGGACGCCCCCCATCTCGGGGAGGAGCGTCGAAGAATCCTTCACGCGGCAGCGGCGCTTCAACGCGCTGTGCCCGAGCCCGGCGACGATCGAGGCGGCACCGAGCGCGGCGCCGAGCGTCGCGGTCTCGAGCGCGCCCGACGCGAGGTCGACGGGTGCCCCGGCCCACGCGCGCATGAGCAACGCCGCGCCGGCCGAGAAGAGCAGCCCGCCGATCGTGCCCTCCCACGTCTTCCCGGGCGACACGCTCGGGATCATCTTGTGGCGCCCGATCGACTTCCCGACGAGCCACCCGCCGATGTCGGAGGCCTTGCTCGCGACGACGACGAACGCGATGCGCCGCGCGCCGTCGGCGCCATCGCCCAATTCGCGCAGGAGCCCGAAGAGGTAGCCGACGAAGACGATCGGCAGGAACGACGCGAGGATGCGATCGAGGTCGCCATCGCGGGGCGCGCGCAGATGCCGGACGAAGATCGAGAGCGTGGCGGTCACGAGGATCAGGCTTCGCAGATCGCCGCGAAGCCCGGGTGAACTCGGGGCCAAGAGACCGAGACCCGCGAGCGCGGCGCTCGAGACGACGACGATCGCGACGTGCGGACGTCGCCCGGCCTTGGTCGTCATCGCGGCGACTTCGAACGCCGCCCCCGCCGCGAAAAGCGCGAGCACGACATCGGTGCCGATCGAGGTTCCCGTGCTCGCGTGCCAGGCGAGGAGTCCGAGCACCGACGCGAGCAGCAGCGGCGCCACCGTCAATCGGACGAGGAGCCCCTTCTGCTTCGCCGCGCGGGCCGCGTCGTCGACCACGCGCGGCTACTTCCGAGCCAGGCCACCGAAGCGGCGCTCGCGGGTTGCGTACTCGGCCAGCGCCGATTCGAGTTCCTCTTCGCGGAAGTCGGGCCACGGCGTGTCGACGACGAGCAACTCGGCATACGACAGCTGCCAGAGCAGGAAATTCGAGACACGCTGTTCACCCGCCGTGCGGACGAGCAGGTCGAGCGGGGGCATCGTCGGTTGGTAGAGCCTCGACTCGAGCGCCCGCTCGTCGATCGACTCGACCGTACACCTCCCGGCCGCGACGTCGGCCGCGAGCGACTTCGCCGCGTCCACGATCTCGGTGCGGCCGCCGTAGTTGAGCGCGAGGCAGAGCGTCAGTTTCGGATTCCTGGCCGTCAGCGCCTTCGTCTCTTCCAAGGCTTCCTGCACGTAGTCGGGGATCCCCCCGATGCGCCCGATGGCGGTCAGGCGGATGCCGTTGTCCATCATCTCGCCGCGCTCCTCGATCAGGTAGCGGCGCAGGAGCCGAAAGAGGTAGGTGACCTCGTGCTTGGGACGCTTCCAGTTCTCGGTCGAGAACGCGAAGAGCGTCAGTTGCTCGAGCCCCAGCCGGGCCGCGTGCCGGGTGACGGCGCGCACGCTCTCGGCGCCCGCGCGGTGGCCCTTGATCCGGGCGAGTCCCCGTGCCTCCGCCCACCGCCCGTTCCCATCCATGATGATCGCGGTGTGACGGGGTAGGGCGGCCATGGACGAGGGAAGCGCTCCGGAATCGGAGATACCCTACCCGCGCCCGTACGGACCGACAACGAGGACCATCGGGAACGATCGGAACTCCGTCATCCCGTCCTCTCGCCCCCCCTATCGCCGATCCGCCGCGGGCTACGACGGCCTCTACACGCCCAAGAAGAATTTTCGGCGCGAGGCCCTCGGGCTGATGCGGATTCTTGGACGGGACTCGGGTCCGACGTCCGGCGACTGGCTCGAGGTGGCCTGCGGGACGGGGCTTCACGTGAGTCATCTGGTGGGCCGGTTCCGCGTCGAAGGTGTCGATGCATCGGCCGCGATGCTCGAGCTCGCTCGAAAGCGGTGCCCGACGGTGCGATTCCACCAGGACGACATGCGGACGTTCGATCTCGGACGTCGATTCGACGTCGTCGCGTGCCTCTTCAGCAGCATCGGGTACATGACGACGAAGGCCGATCTCGTCCGGGCGATCTCGAATTTCGCGCGGCACGTTCGCGAAGGCGGAGTGGTCGTGGTCGAACCCTGGTTCTCACCGACGACCTACCGTCCGGGAACGGTCCACATGGACGCGATCGAGGGCCGGAGCCGCACGTCGACGCATCAGGTTCGGATGATCGTCGCGAAGCGACGCGGACGAATCTCCGTCATGGACGCGCACCATCTCGTCGGCACGCCGACGGGCGTCGACCACTTCGTCGAACGCCATCGAATGGGGCTCTTCACGAGGTCGGAGTACACGGCGGCATTCAAGGCCGCAGGACTCGAGCCCTCCTTCGACCCGAAGGGCATTTCCGACCGCGGCCTCTACCTCGCGTTCAAGCGACGACCGAGTTCCCGCGCACGTGGATGATGCGGGCGCGTTCGGCGCCCACGCTGATCATGTCGAGCGGGACGCCCATTTGCGACTCCAGGAAGCGCACGTAGGTCCGCGCCTCCTTCGGCAGATCCTCGAAGCGCCGCACGGCCGAGAGATCCTCGCGCCAGCCCGGGAACACCTCGTACACCGGTCGGCACAGCCGCCAGTGGGACGCGCTCGCCGGCGGCAGATCGATGCGACGACCGTCGACTTCGTACGCGGTGCACACCTTCAACTGCTCGAGCCCCGAGAGGATGTCGAGTTTCATCAGCGCGACGGCGTCGACGCCCTGCGTGCGCACGGCCTGGCGCGCGATGACGGTATCGAACCAGCCGCACTGGCGCTTGCGCCCCGTCGTGGCGCCGACCTCTTTGCCTCGCGTGGCCATGTGCTCGCCGGCGGGGCCGACGTCATGGGTCGGGAACGGGCCCGCGCCCACGCGCGTCGTGTAGGCCTTGACGATGCCGAGCACCTTGGTCACGGCCTTGGGCGGCAGCCCGGTCCCCGGACCGACCCCGTTGACGCCGGTGCTGCTCGACGTCACGTACGGGTACGACCCCTGATCGACGTCGAGCGCGAAACCCTGTGCGCCTTCGAGGAGGATGCGTTTGCCCGCGCGCCACGCGTCATAGAGTTCGCGCACGGTGTCGGCGATGTACGGTTCGAGGCGTCGCCCGATCGCGAGCGTGTCGTCGAGCGTCTGCTGCGGGTCGAGCGGTTCCATGCCCGCGCGCACGAGGATCTCGTTGCGGGAGGCGATGTTGCGCAGCAGCGTCGGGCGCAGTTCGTCGGGCCGGAGCAGATCGGCGACGCGGATGCCGTCGCGCGTGTATTTGTCGGCGTAGGCCGGGCCGATGCCGCGGCTCGTCGTGCCGATCGACGCGTCGCCACGCAGCGCCTCGAGCGCGCGGTCCATCAACTTGTGATACGGCAGGATCACGTGCGCGCGGTCCGAGACGCGGAGCCGACCCGAGAGGTCGATCCCGCGACGGCGCAGGTCTTCGACTTCTTCGAGCAGCGTCCACGGGTCGACCACGACGCCGTTCCCGATCACGTTGAGCACGCCCGGGCGGATCACGCCCGAGGGGAGGAGGTGGAGGACGTACTTCTCGTCGCCCACGATCACGGTGTGACCGGCGTTCGCGCCGCCCTGATAGCGGACGACGACGTCGCTCTCGGCGGCGAGGAGGTCGACGATCCGACCCTTTCCTTCGTCGCCCCATTGCATTCCGAACACGCAGGAAACGGACATGGCCGGGCGCTGCCTCCGGTTAAAGCCCAAACATAGCAGCGGCAGGGGGCGAGGCAAGGACGAGGTGGTCGGACGTGGGCCCCGTGGGCCGTTTCACCCCGCCTACCCCGGCTTTCGCCGCCGGAACGTGGCTCCGATCGCCCGGCGAAACTCCTTCCACGCGCGATGGACGGTCGGTTCCCGGTTGACGAGGCGACGGAAGAACGTCGGGTGGACGAGGGGGAGGGGCCAGGGCATCGAGGGGGTGGCGGCCCACGGTGCGGTCGCCCACGGCGCGGTCACGAACGCGTCGGATCGGAGGAATACGAGCAGGTTCTGCGCGTACCACGCGTCGACCCGGACGTCGTTCCAGAGGAGCGCGCGGAGCGGATCGGCCCATCGGTAGCCGTGGCGGGCGAACCGCTCGGCCCACGCCTGAGGCCACTCCTCGTTCACGTGTCCCTCGCCGCCCTGCCCCGGGATCGCCGCCGAAAAAAGGACGACGGGTCCCAGTTCGGTCAGCGCCTTCACGAAGTTCTCGGCCGACGACGCCGGCAAGTGCTCGGCGACTTCGAGGCTCATCACGAGATCGAAGGTGCGGGCGAGATTCAGGGGCCCGGTCAGATCGCGAGCGACGAACCGATCGGGCGGGATCTCGAGCATCGATCGATCGACGTACGCGCCGTCGACCCCGAGGATGTCGTCGACACCCAAGCGGCGGACCTCGCCGAGCCACGTGCCGACGCCGCAGCCCACGTCGACGACGCTCGACGGGCGCACCCACTCGAGCAATCGCGGGAGGACGATGGCGGCGGAAGCCCGGCTTCCGACGCGCTGCCAACGATAGAACTCCGGGTCGTAGGGCGTCACGTGCCTCGCAAGAGGTCGGGCACGCCGACCAAAGTCAACGGCCCGCGAGAACCGGTTCGGCCGGCGTGATCTTGCCGGTCTCGACGAGGCGGCGAAAGCGCGCGAAGAGATGGAGCGCGTCGTGGGGCCCGGGCGCCGCCTCGGGGTGGTACTGGACCGAGTTGGCGCGCTGCGACTAGGACGCGATGCCCTCGTTCGTGTCGTCGTTCAGGTTCGTGTGGGTGGCACGAAAACCCGT
>JANNRO010000215.1:0-7373 GCA_031401505.1 Planctomycetia bacterium | reverse complement strand
GTGGACCTCGATCTCGGTGGAGTCGAGGTCGACGTAGACGCGACGGGGCAATTCGCCCTTCGCGAGCAGGGGACGAAGCCCCGTCTCGAGCACCGCCTCGGTGAGCGCGCGACGGTTGGCCCGCTGCGCGAGCGTCTCGGTCAGGAAGCGGTGCAGCGTCGACTTCCCCGCGAGCGGATCCCCGATGCGATCTTGTCCCCCCGGAGCGAGAACGCAGCGCAGGACGGGATCGAATCGCAGATGATCGGCGGCCGCGATGTCGGGGAAGCCGAGCACGCGACTGTAGACGGCCAGCCGAAGAAGGTCCTCAACCCGATGGCTGACCCGGCATGCAGAACGAGAGTCTTCCAGGCGATTGAGCAGCGGGCGAAGCAGCGCCGTGCGTTGCTCGAAGTCGCGCAGATAGGCGACGCCCCCGAAAGACGAGAGGCTGTCGCTACCCGCCTGAACCCGGAGAGAGGGTCGAAACGACGTCCGCAGCGTGGTAGGTTCACCCATGAGGCGTGTCTGCTTGCTCCCGTAGAAACTGCGTGGTTGCGTTTCAGCGGTGCAAACAGCGCGCCTCACTTCATTTCAGGGTGGGCCGCTCACGGGAAATCGAGGCTCAGACCGACCGAGCCGTCGGAGGTTGCGGCGTCGGAAAGAATGGGTGGGTGCGGCGAATCGCTCGATTATTCGCCGCACGTTATGCGGTAAATGATCTGCCCTGGCGGCGAATGGGTGGTACAATCACCGCAACATGTGCGGCGAACAATGACCTACATCCACGAACGGGCCGGCTGGCCGGAGTTCACCTGGACCGGTGCATCGCTCGCCGGTCCGTTGGCCGCCGTGCGGCACAAGCAGGGTCGATTGCTCGGAAAGATGGAAGCGCTGGGATTCGACCTGCGGTCCGAAGCGAGCCTCGCCGTGCTGACCAGTGACGTGATGAAATCCTCGGCCATCGAGGGCGAAACGCTGAACCCGGACGAGGTCCGGTCCTCGATCGCGCGGAGGCTCGGACTGGACGTGGCCGGGCTGCCGAAGGCGGGCCGGGATGTCGAGGGCGTTGTCGAAATGATGCTCGACGGTACGAGGAACTTCGATCGGCCGCTCACGAAGAAGCGCCTCTTCGACTGGCACGCATCGCTCTTTCCGACCGGCCGCCGTGGGATGAACAGGATCACGGTCGGGCGATGGCGAACGAAGGAGGCGGGTGCGATGCAGGTCGTTTCCGGCTCGATGGGACGGGAGAAGGTGCACTTCGAGGCGCCGGAGGCGGACCGCCTCGAGTCGGAGATGTCCGGTTTCATCAGGTGGTTCAACGCGCTACCAGCGGTGGACCCGGTGCTCAAGGCGGGCATCGCGCACTTCTGGTTCGTGACGATCCACCCGTTCGAGGACGGCAACGGGCGCATCGCGCGTGCGATCGCCGACATGGCGCTTGCGCGCGCCGACGGCACGAAGGACCGCTTCTACAGCATGTCGTCGCAGATCGAGGCGGAGCGGAAGAACTACTACCTGGAACTGGAGTCTGCCCAGCGCGGGGACGTGAACATCACAGGCTGGCTGGATTGGTTCCTCGGCTGCCTGGACCGGGCCATCGGCGGCGCCGAACATGCGCTCGGTGCCGTCCTCGGCAAGGCCCGGCTGTGGCAGTGCATCAATCGTCGGCCGGTCAACGAGCGGCAGCGCCTCGTCATCAACCGGATGCTGAGCGGATTCAGCGGGTTCCTTTCAACCTCGAAGTACGCGAAGCTGGCGGAGTGCTCGACGGATACGGCCTTGCGCGACATCCGTGAATTGCTGGAGCGCGGCATCCTCGTGCAGAACTCGGGTGGCGGTCGAAGTACGAGTTACCGGCTCGGCGAGCCCGAGCATGTTTCCGGCTGAGCGAGGGGAGGGGTACGTCACGTCGTGGTTCCGAGATACTTCCTCCCCGTTGCCGACCCACACGTTCTGTTGATTGCCGTCGAGTCCTCGGGCCTCCAGACTCGGATAGCGGCGCTCGATACGTCCGACGACGCAGCGAGTACTTCGTCCCCGGGGTGGGGTGCATGGGGACCCGACTCCATCCGCTTGACTCGGCCCACCTCGCCGACGCGTCAGCCCACCCCGCCTCGACACCGAGCCGAGGCTCGGGAATCGCCGGGCGTCGGACGCGGGTCCCGTCGCCCTTTCGGAGGCGGGTCGTAGGTCGAGGTCAGACTTCCGGGCGAACGGCGAACCGGGTCGCGCGACCGAGTACGGACGCGAGATCGAGGTCGCCGACGTCGCGCTCGACTTTGCGCAGCTAGCGATCCCCCACGTCCACCGCACGACGCTCATAGGCCCCGACAAGAAATCGATCTTCTCGTGGATCTGGCCGAAGGAGTTCCCGACCGATCTCGTGCTCGGCTGGCGGGTGCACTGAATCGAATCGCGGTGGGCGGCGGCTCCCCGATCGCGGCGCCACGTGACCCAAGAGGCGGGGTCGCTCCGCGGTTCTTGCCTCGCCTTCCACGATCCAGTTATTCTCCGTAGGGACTATTCCTTGTGGGCTATACTGTGGGCTCCCAGAAACCCAGCCGCAGACCGATGGCCCCCACCAAACAGGAACGGCTCGCCGAATTCAAACGCCGCGTCTTGGCCGCCCCGGCCGCACAAACCTACGCGGAAGCACGACAACAACTCAGCGACATCCTGAACGCCGTCGAGGACGAAATGACCGACATTCCCTTCAACCCCGACTCTCAACGGTCCGATGGGCGGATGTACCCACCGCACGACGATTTCGAGCTGGCCTCTGGTCACGCCGACTGGCGACGGTTCCGAGCTGCCCGTCACAACACCGTGTTCGGCTCAAACGGCTCGATCTGGATCCTGGAAGCGCCACCGCCGCCCCACGCTTGGGCATCCGGAACGGTCGTCATGGACAAACCCGGCCGAGACGGCCGACGAGTCCAGGAACTCTGAGGAACTTCGAGAGGAGACCGACCCATGGCCAGCCGACGCACTCACCCTCATCCTTCCTCTCGAAGCAGAGCCGCCCTGTCGTCGCCGCTGAAGGATCTGTCCGACCGGATTCTGGCGCGATTCCCCGATATCCAGACAGGGCTCGATGAGGCGCTCCACCCCGATCGAGGCGTCTCGATCCTCGATCTGCTCCTCGGCGATCAGCGGGTCACGGTGGCTTGGTCGCCGCAGCGGGGGTTCGGTGTCTCTTCCCGCCACGACATTGGGTTCGGGGAGGGTCCCGATGAAGTCTTCGAGTCCGTCGACGATGCCGCGCAGCGCATCGTTGGGCTTCTTCTGTCGCACACGAATACTTCCCCGCCCGCACCGGCGGATCTGGCGGAGGTTCGTCAGCGACTCGGCTTCTCCCAGGTGGCGCTCGCCAAGCGCATGAAGGTGCAACAGGCGTCGATCTCGAAACTGGAGCGCCGACCTGACGCTCTCCTGAGTACACTTCAGGCGTATCTTGCTGCGATGGGGGCGAATTTTCAACTCGTTGCCCGCACTCGACTTGGGAGTTTCCCTTTGAGGGCATTGGGAAGGGCGAGGAAGGCGAAGGCCCGGGGCGGAGGGTAGGCGACTCGAATCCGCAGCACGCAACGGCGAGCGACCCGAAAGGCGCCGTCGCGTAGTAGGCGACGGATCAAATCGGGCGAACCGCGGGCTCGCGGCCCTCCGGATCGGCCGGACTCACACCCGATGACGTTGTGACGTTCGGGGTCACCACGGCGGTTGGCAGCCGGTCGGACGCAGGTCCCTTCCGCCGACCGCTTCCGCTTGATTCGGCCTCCCGGCGGCGAGTAGGCTCTGCCCCCCGCGCGAGAACCGGCCGCCCGGGCCCGCCCGCCCGGGGCCCCGGCGCCCTTCGGAGACCCCCTCGCCATGCAGGACGTGACCACGGCGATCTTGGGAGGCGGGGCCGGTTCGCGCCTGTCCCCCTTGACGAGGTACCGGTCCAAGCCTGCCGTCCCGTTCGGGGGGAAGTTCCGCCTGATCGACATCCCGATCAGCAACAGCCTCCATGCCGGCTACGACCGCATCTACGTCATCACGCAGTTCCTCTCGGCGAGCCTCCACCAGCACATCAACCAGACGTACCGGTTCGACACCTTCCGAGGCGGCTTCGTCGAGATCCTGGCCGCCGAACAGGGCCTTTCCAACCGCGACTGGTTTCAGGGCACGGCCGACGCGATCCGCCAGACCCTCCCCCACCTGCTGACCGAAGCCGCCCGCGACGTCCTGATCCTCTCGGGCGATCAGCTCTACCTGATGCGGATGGACGCCTTCGTCGCCCGCCACCGCGAGATGCTCGCCGACCTGACGATCGCGGTGAAGCCCGTCCCCCGGTCGGAAGCGAAGGCGCTCGGCATCATGCGGGTCGACGACGAAGGCCGCATCGTCGAGTTCGTCGAGAAGCCGCAGGAAGACGCCGTGCTCGACCGCCTGGCCTTGAGCCGCGAGGCCTTGAAGCGCTTGGGCTTCGACGCCCCCGACGGGAGCCTGCTCGCGAGCATGGGCATCTACGTCTTTCGCCAGGACGTCCTGACCGAGATCCTCCGCGGGACCAAAGCCGCCGACTTCGGCAAGGAGGTCATCCCCTCCGCCATCCACTCCCGGCGCGTCTTCGCCTTCGGCCACACGGGCTACTGGCGCGACATCGGGACGATTCCCTCCTTCCACGAGGCGAGCCTCGATCTGACGCGCCCGATCCCCCCGCTCAACCTCTACGACCCCGACTTCCCGATCTACACCCACGCCCGCTTCCTACCGGGCACGAAGATCAACGAGTGCAAAGTCGAGCAATCGATCCTCTGCGAAGGGTCGATCATCACGAAGGCCGAGATCAAGAGCGCGATCGTCGGCATCCGCGCGGTCGTGCGCGCGGGCAGCGTGATCGAGAACAGCCTCGTCTTCGGCGCACGGTTCTACGAGGCCCTGGGTGCCCCGACACACCAGATCCCCTTGGGCATCGGCAAGGACTGCGTGATCAAGAACGCGATCATCGATCTCGACGCCCGCATCGGGAACGGCGTCCGCATCACGAACGAGAAGGGCGTCATGGAGTACGACGGCGAGTTCCACTCGATCCGCGACGGCATCGTCGTGGTGCCCAGAAGCGCGATCATCCCCCCCGGAACGATCATCTAACCCCTACCGGGACCCGGACAAATGCGCATCGCCATGGCCGCTGCCGAAGTCGCTCCCTTCGCCAAGACCGGGGGCCTGGGTGACGTGACGGCCGCGCTCGCGCGCTATCTGTCGGACGACGGGACCGACGTCCGACTCTTCCTCCCCTTCTACGGGAACTTGAAAGAGCGCAACCGCCCCTTCACGACGGTCGACTTCGTGCGCGACGTGCCGATCCGCTTCGGCGACCGCACCTATACGTTCTCGCTCGTCACGACGAACCTCCCGGGCACCGACTTCCTCGTCTACTTCGTCGTGTGCCCGGCGCTTTACGGCCGCGAGGCGACCTATACCGCCGACCCGGACGAGCACATCCGCTTCGCGATGCTCTCGCGCGCGGCGATCGAATCCTGTCAGCGCATGGGGTTCGCACCCGACATCTTCCACGTCCACGACTGGCACACGGCGCTGGTCCCGCTCTACCTGAAGTCGGTCTACTCCTGGGACCGGCTCTTCGCGCACACGCGCACCGTGCTGACGATCCACAACATCGGGTATCAGGGCACGGTCGGAGCCGACGCGCGCCATGAGCTGGGCCTCTCGGAGTTCTCGCACCTCCTCCATCAGGACGACCTCGCCCGCGGGCGCCTCTCCTTCCTGACGACCGGCCTCCTCTACGCCGACGCCTTGACGACCGTCAGCAAGACGCACGCCGTCGAGATGATGTCGGCCGAGTACGGCATGGGGCTCGACCACATCCTGCGGGCCCGCGCCGATTCCTTCGTCGGGATCGTCAACGGCATCGACACGGCGATCTGGTCCCCCGAGGTCGACCGCCACATCGCGGCCCACTACTCGGCCGACAACCTCGCGGGCAAGGCCATCTGCAAGCGGGCGCTCTTCGACGAGATGAACCTCCCCCACGCCCCGGACGCGCCGTGCCTGGGCATCGTGACCCGCATGACCGCGCAGAAGGGGCTCGACCTCGCGTTCGACGTGCTCCCCAAGGCGCTCGAGTACACCGCGCTCCGCCTCGTGGTGCTGGGCAGCGGCGACACGCGCACCGAGCGGTTCTTCCGCGACCTCGCCAACCGCTACCCGACAAAGGCCGCCTACCGCCAAGGCTACGACGACCCGCTCGCCCACCAGATCGAAGCCGGCGCCGACTTCTTCCTGATGCCGTCGCGCTACGAGCCCTGCGGACTCAACCAGATGTACAGCCAGCGCTACGGCACCGTCCCGATCGTGCGCAAGACGGGCGGGCTCGCCGACACCGTTCGCCCCTTCGACCGCCGAACCGGACGCGGCACCGGCTTCGTCTTCGAGCACTACACCCCCGAAGGCCTCGAATGGGCGCTGGTGCAGGCCTTGCGCACCTGGAACGACCCCGTCTCCTACCGCCAGGTCCAGAAGAACGGCATGGCCGAAGACTTCTCCTGGCAGCGTCGCATCCGCGAATACCTGAACCTCTACGCGCGGACGCGGCGCGGGTGAGCGGTACCCAGGGAACCGGGCGGAGTCGCCGGCATCGGACGCGGGCCCCGTTGGCCGTTCGAAACGAGGCCAAAGGACGCCCCCGATGAAGCCGCTTCGCCTGGCGCGCCGACGCAAGTGGCGTCGCGCGATCCGCGCCCACGCGCGCACGATGGCGGGCAAGCCCGCGCTGCGCCTGTGGCAGCGGATCTTCATCGGCCCCGGGGCGATGCTGCTCGACTCGATCGGGTCGAGCCTCGCGTGGCTGCGCGACCTGCTCCATTTCAAGCCGCCCCGCATCCTGCCGCCGCTGCCACCCGGCGAATTCCTCGTGATCGGCCATCGCGGCTCGCCGGTCCACGCGATCGAGAACACGATCGGCTCCTTCGAGCGCGCGCTCGAAGACGGCGCCCACGCGATCGAGACCGACCTCGGCGTGACGAAGGACCGCCGCGTCGTTCTCCATCACGATTGGGACCCCGACGCGAGCGTCGCTTTCGCGCGCGAGGCGGGTGCCGAGTTCGACGTCGCCTACCGTCCCGTCTTTCCACCGGAAGGGAGTACGCGTCGCCGGCCCGTTTGCGAACTGACGCTCGCCGACGTGCGCGAGCATTGGGGCTTCGCCAAGATCGACGACGACTCGGCGGCGGGCGCGAGGATCGCGACCATCGAGGATCTGCTCGCGTGGGCACGCACGAAGCCGCGGCTGAAGTTGGTCGTTCTCGACCTGAAGATTCCCGACGAGAAGGCGGAGTTGATGGACGTGGTTCTCGACGAGGTGGAGGGCGCACGGAGGAAGG
>JANNRO010000214.1:0-7109 GCA_031401505.1 Planctomycetia bacterium | reverse complement strand
CGAACGTGGCGCCCGACGTCGAGCGGCTTCTCTCGCGGATTCGCGAACAGGCGACCCGCACCTCGCGCATCGTCAAGAACCTCTTGAACGTCGCGCGCCGCCGCGGGCCCGAACGCACCCGTGTGCTGTTCAACGACGTCGTGACGTCGGTCGTGGACCTCTTCTCCTACGACGCCAAGCTCTCGAACATCCACATCGTGCCGGCGCTCGACCCCGACCTCCCGCCGATCCAGGCCGATCGTCACGCGCTCCAGCAGATCCTCGTCAATCTCGTGCAGAACGCGATCCAATCGATGCGGAGCCGCGGCGTCGGCGGCACGGTCGAGATCACGACCGGGCATGCCAATGCGATGGTGTTCCTGACGGTCGCCGACGACGGTCCCGGCATCGCACCCGAGGCGCGTTCGCGCCTCTTCGAGGCATTCTTCACGACCAAGGGGCCCGACGAGGGCACCGGGCTCGGACTCGCGATCAGCCGCGGCATCGCGCGAGAGCACCTGGGTGACCTGGTCCTCGAGGACCGGGCCGACGGAAAGTCGGGCGCCCAGTTCACGTTGCGCGTCCCGATCTCGGATCACCCGGGCATCACCCCCTCGATCATCGACCGCGTGATCCCCGACGGCGTCCCGGCCCGCGTGCTGGTGATCGACGACGAAGCGGCGGTGCGCGACTCGCTCGTGGCGCAGCTTTCCCGCCTGGGCGCGCAGGTCGAGAGCGCCGCGACGCCGTCGGAAGCCCACGTGTTGCTCGGGAGCGGCGCGCCCTACGACGCGGTACTCCTCGACGTCCGGCTCCCGGGACAGTCCGGACTCGACGTACATCGGACGCTGCGCAGCGCGAATCCGGCGCTCGCGAGCCGCGTGGTGTTCATGACCGGCGACCTGATCAACGACGACGTGATCCGGGCCGTGCGGTCTACCGGCAATGCGCTCCTCGAGAAGCCCTTCACGACCCTCGAACTGCGTCAGGCGCTGGCGAAGGCGCACGCGGGAGCGTAGGGGCGCGTCGGCCCCGGGGTCGGGGTAGACTCGCGGGCCGTGTCCCCGCATCGGCTCGCCCACCGACTGCTCCTCGCCGCGATCGGGGTCGGCGCCGTGGCGACATCGGGATGTGCGGCTCGAGCCGATCGATTCGCGGTACACCGCGAGTCGCCCGTCGCGTCGTCGGTCGACCGACCGGAATCGCGTGATTTGATCGCTCGCCCGCCCGACGTTCGGCGTGGCGAGATGACCGGCCGCGCGGGGTACGCGAGTTTCGGGGCGCACGTGCATTTGCGTGACGACACGCCGCCGTTGACACGCGTGATCGAAGCCGAGCGCGTCGCGCTCGCCGCCGACGGACGCTCCGACAATGACGCCCGATATGACGACGGCTGCGGGCCCGTCGGCCCGCAGGGGTCGGAGGGATTCTACGATTCGACGCCCTACGTCGTCGGGCCGCCGATGTACGGGCCGATGCATGCAGGACCGTACTTCGGACCGGTCGGTGCCATCCCACCTGGATTGCGTACGCCGCGCGGATCGCATCGGCCGCACGGATTCGGCATGTCCGCCCCCGTCTTCACCGCACCCCGCTCCGCAACGCCGGCTTCGGACGTCTGGCGTCATCGGCCGGGACTCTCGACTGGATCGGGAATCTACGCGCGACGCGACTCGCGCTGAGAGTCGACGTCGATTCGCCGAGCCGCGACTCCCCCGCGGCATTGACGGACCCTCGACGTCCCGCGAACTTCTCCCCATGAACGATCGACCGACACGGTGGGTGACGGCGGTCAGCCTCCTCGTACTGGCGTCCTGCGGCGAACGCGCTCCGACCGACGCGCCGAAGAAGCGAGGTGCCGGCCCCGTCTCGGTCGTCGTGGCGAACGTCACGGCATCGGAACTCACCTACCTCGTCGAGGGAAACGGTTCGCTCGAGGCCTATCAGGTGCTCACGGTGGCGGCGCTGGTAGAGGGCCGCGTCGAACAAGTCGACTTCGACGAAGGCGATGCCGTCACGCCGACGAAGACACTCGCGGTCATCGATGCCACCCGTCGGGGGCTCCAGCGATCCGAGGCCGATGCCGACGTCAAGCGGGCCGACGCGGCGGTACCGACGGCGGCCGCCGGACTGGCGAGGGCCCAGGCGGCCATCGCGCGTGCCAACGCCCAGCAGAAGGCCGCCGAGACCGATCTCGTCGAAGCGAAGGGCATGCTTGCGCGGCGCGAGGCGATTCGCGCCCAGACGCCGGGCGCCGTCTCGCAAGAAGATCTCGCGACGATGCAGTCGGAGGTCGCGCGACGCGTCGACGCCGTGGCGGTCGCGGCCGCCGCCGTACGAGAGACGGAAGTCGCGCTGATCCAGGCCCGGTCGGCGAGCGCGGAAATCGACGCTGCCGCCGTCCAAGCCCGCGCGAAGCTCGCGACGGCAACTCGCGTCGCCGACGACACCGTCGTCCGGCCGCCGGTGGCGGGCGTCGTCCGTCGCCGACTCGTGACGCTCGGCCAATACGTCAGGGCCGGCGACCCCGTGGCCGAGATCGTCGATCGCAGCCGCCTGCTGGTGCGCTTCCGCGTGAGCGAGGCGGAGTCGGTCAGGGTTGCGAAAGACATGCCGGCCACGTTCCGCGTGCCGAGCCTGTCGGAGAAGGCGTACGCCGCGAGGATCGTCCACGTCGACGAGTCGGCGAGTCCCGTGACACGCACGGTCGAGTGCCTGGCGCTCGTGACCGAAGACGAACCCGCGTTGAAGCCCGGCTTTTACGCGCTCGCGAGCGTCGAGACGAAGGTCGCTCGCGCGATCTCGGTCCCCGAAGACGCGCTCCAGCCCGGCGACAAGGGCTGGGTGGCGTTCGTCGTCGAGAAGGACAAGGCCGTGCGACGAGTCCTGTCGATCGGACTCCGGTCCCGTTCTCGCCTCGTCGAAGTGGTGTCCGGGTTGAAGGAAGGCGATCGACTGGTCGTCAAGGGCGCGAACATCCTGACCGACGGGAGCGCCGTGGTCATCGTGCCGGCGGCGGATGTACCGCCGCCGCCCGCCGCCCCGCCCGCGATGGAGGGCGGCGCGCGGTGAGAATCTCCGACGCCGCGATCCGGAAGCCCGTCTTCGCGTGGATGCTGATGGCGGGGCTCATCGTGTTCGGCAGCATCGGCTTCCAGCAGCTGGGCGTGAGCCAGATGCCCGACGTGGACTTTCCGCAGGTCTCCGTCGCGCTGACCCTCGAAGGCGCGTCCCCCGAGACGATGGAGACCGACGTCGTCGAACTGGTCGAGGACGCCTGCATGAGCGTCGAGGGGATCGTGGACATCACCTCGGCATCGCAGCAGGGGCGCGCCACGGTGACGCTCGAGTTCGAGGTGGGACGAGACATCGACACCGCGCTCCAGGAGACGCAGACGCGCATCGCGCAGGCCCAGCGCCGGCTCCCCAAGGCTCTCGACGCGCCGATCATCACGAAGTCGAATCCCGAGGACCAGCCGATCCTGTGGATCGGCGTCGTCGGGAACGTGACACCGCAGGAACTGGCCGACATCACGCGCTTTCGGGTGCGGGAACGCCTCCAGACGGTCAAGGGCGTCGGCGAGGTCTTCCTCGGCGGCTATCGCGAGCGCAATCTGCGCATCTGGCTCGACGCCGTGCGCATGGACGCCAAGGGCGTCACCGCGAACGACGTGGTCGAGGCCGTGCGTCGCCAGAACGTCGAACTGCCCGCGGGCCGGCTCGAGGGCGCGGAGCGCGAGTTCAACGTGCGGCTTCGGGGCCAGGCCGCCGATCCGCAGGCGTTCCGCGAGCTCGTCGTGGTCGAACGCGACGGCGTCATCACGAAACTCGGCGACGTCGCGACGATCGAGAGCGGGCTCGAGGATCGTCGTGTGCTCGCGCGCCACAACGGCTCGTTCGCACAGGGCCTCGGCATCCGCAAGCAGCGCGGCGCGAACGCGGTCGCGATCGCCCACGGCGTGCGCGAACGGCTCGAAGAGATCAACCGCACGCTGCCCACGGGCGTCAAGACGGCCATCACCTTCGACACGACGGCGCCGGTCGAAGAGTCGATCCACGAGATCGAGTGGACGCTCGGGCTGGCGGTGCTCCTGACCGCGCTCGTCTGCTGGCTGTTCCTGGGCTCGCTCTCCTCGACGTTCAACGTGCTGCTCTCGATCCCGACGTCGCTGATCGGCACGTTCGCCGTCATGCATTTCCTGGGGTTCACGCTCAACACCTTCACGCTCCTCGGACTCTCGCTCGCCGTCGGCATCGTCGTCGACGACGCGATCATGGTGCTCGAGAACATCTACCGGCGGGCCGAACACGGCGAGGGCCGCATCCGGGCCGCGATCGCGGGCGCGCGCGAAATCGCGTTCGCCGCGCTCGCGGCGTCGGCCGCGATCGTCGCGATCTTCCTGCCCGTCGCGTTCATGAAGGGGATCGTCGGACGATTCTTCTTCCAGTTCGGCGTCACGATCAGCGTCGCCGTCCTGCTGTCCCTCCTCGAGGCGTTGACGCTGACGCCGTCGCGGTGCTCCCAGTTCCTCTCGACCGGCACCCGACGCACCCGGATGGGCCGCGCGATCGAATCGGGGTTCGAAGGGCTCGCCAGCCTCTATCGGCGATCGATTCCGTTCGTGCTGCGCTGGCGCGTCCCGATCGTGGCGATCGGGATCGGCCTGTTCGTCGCGTCGCTCGAGCTCCAGAAGGGGCTACGGCGCGAATTGACGCCCTCGCAGGATCTCGGCCGTGCGCAGTTCAGGCTCCAGACGCCGGAGGGATCCTCGATCGACCTGACGAGCGACGAGGCGAAGGCCTGCGAGGAAGTGCTGCTCGCCCGCCCCGAAGTCGCGCAGGTGTTCATGTCGATCGGCGGCGGCCCGAGCCAGGGTCTGGTCAACCTCGCCAACCTGAACGTGACGCTCGTGCCGCGGGCCGAGCGCGAGCTCTCCGCCCAGCAGTTCGCCGACGTAATGCGCAAGGAGCTCTCGAAGGGCGCCGCGCGCCGCGTCTCGTTCCTCGATCTCTCGCAACAGGGCTTCACCGCCAAGCGCGGCTTCCCCGTCGAATTCGCCTTGAAGGGGCCGGACTGGGAGGCGCTCTCCGCCGCGGCGACGGGCGTCATGGCCCGGATGCGGGAAACGCCCCTCTTCACCGATGTGGACACCGACTACAAGTCGTCGATGCCCGAGACGCAGATCGTCCCCGACCGGGACCGCGCGGCGCTCGCGGGCGTCTCGGTCGAGGCGATCGCCGAAGCCGTCAACGTGCTGGTCGGCGGCGTGCGCGAGGGCACCTGGGAGGACCGGGGTCGCCGCTACGACGTGCGCATCCGGCTGATGTCCGACCAGCGCTCGCGCGAGCGCGATCTCGACCTGCTCCGGGTGCGCGCACGCGACGGGACCCTCGTCCCGCTCTCCTCGCTGGTCTCGATCCGCACCACGAAGAGCCTGTTCTCGATCACGCGACGCAGCCGCGAACGGGCGATCACGGTGACGGCCAACGTGACGGCGGGCGCGTCGCAGGCCGACGCCATCGCGAAGGCGCGCGAGTTCGCGAACGAGGCGCTGCCGCCCGGCTACACGGTCTCGCTCGGCGGACAGTCCCAGGCCATGGAGGAGACGTTCCGGGAGTTGTCGTTCGCACTGCTGCTCGGGCTCGTGATCGCCTACATGATCCTCGCGAGCCAGTTCAATTCCTTCGTGCACCCGATCACGGTGCTCGTGGCGCTTCCCTTCAGCGTGACGGGCGCGATCGTAGCGCTCCACTGGATGAACCTGTCGCTCAACCTCTATTCGTTCATCGGCATCGTGCTGCTGATGGGGATCGTCAAGAAGAACTCGATCCTGCTCGTGGACTTCACGAACCAGCGGCGACTCGAAGGCGCCACCCGCGAGGAAGCGCTGATGGACGCGTGTCCCGCGCGCCTGCGCCCCATCCTGATGACCAGCGTATGCACGGTCGCGGGCGCGCTTCCGGCCGCGCTGGCGGCGGGCCCGGGCGGCGAGGTGCGCCAGCCGATGGCGGTCGCGGTCGTGGGCGGCGTGATCTTCTCGACGGTGTTGACGCTGTTCGTCGTCCCCGCGCTCTACAGCCTGCTCGACTCGCTCTTCGGCAAGCGCTCGAAGGCCGCCGATCACGAGCGCTCGGCCGCGAAGGAGATCTCGGACCTCGACGCCCACGGGATCGCGCTCGCGACGACGGCCTCCGGCGAGTCCGCGACGACTCCGCCCGCGCACGCCTGACGGGGTTCGCTGGAGGGCGCGTCGAAGCGTCGTCCATCTCGCGAGGTAGAATGGCCGCATGACCAAACGAGACCGCACCACGACACGATCGGGGATCCGCCGGCGCGATGTCGCCATCGGCCCCGCGGAGCACTCGTGGCTGGACTCCCCGTTCCTTACGGTAGTTGGCTCGATCACGCGGAACTCCGGGGCTCGTTTCGAGGCAGGCGGATCTGGCGATCGCGGGACCGCAGGCGCTTCTACACGTGGGACTCTCTCCACGGAGAAGTCGAAGTCTGGGACCGGCGGGGCTACCACCTCGGCAGCGTCGATCCGATGACCGGCGTACTCTTGGGTGGCCCGGTTCGCGGAAGGAGACAGGATGTCCCGTAACGCCGCTCCATCGACGTTTCTCGAAGCGTGCCTTGCCGGGCGCACGTCCGTCGATCAGATCGACGACTGGGTCGAACGGTGGCACAAGCTCGGCCCTCGCGATCGCCGCACGCTCGCCGAGTATCTGGGCATGAGCGGCGACGAGTACGCCCGATGGGTCGAGCGTCCGGCCTCGCTCGACGCCATCCTTCGCGCGCGAACAGGGACCGGGGTCGCGAGCGGCGTGAACTCGGCCAGTGGACACGGGCGCCTCGGCGCCATTGACCGCGCCACGAGCGGAGGTGTTCAGTTCCACGTTCTCGGGACCGTCGGACGCCGGCCCCGACGTGCCGAGAAGGGAGCCCACGCCCGCTGCCCCGATGGGTCGGTTCTGCGGGGTCCGCGCGGCGATGGTCGTGCGCCCGGAATGAAACGGCCGCCTCTCCGGGCGACGTACATGCGCTAGGGCGGAGTTCCCGCGCTGACGCCGATCAGAGTCGGTACTCGACGCCGAGCATGGCGACGAAAAAGCGCGTGTCGAGATGCGAG
>JANNRO010000213.1:0-3130 GCA_031401505.1 Planctomycetia bacterium | reverse complement strand
TCCCGCGAGAACCCGAGGTCGTGATCGTGGCCGGCGGCGTCGAGGTGCGCCGCGCCGTGTTCCGTCCGCTCCGCGAGGACGAATCGGAGGGCCCGGGAGAGAAGCCGGCCGGGCCGGCCGCAGCGCCCCGCGTCGTCGCGGGGGGCGCCGACACCGTGACGTCCGACGGCCGGCTCTCCCGCCGCATCCTCCGCGTCCTCGCGAGCGGCCCTTCCGCCCGCCGCTACGGTCCGTTCCCGCTCTTGTAGGGGTGTCCGAGGACTCCTACGTCCGTCGGCGATGAGAAACCCACCCGGAAAATTCGGTCATCCCTCACTTGTCCCCCAGCTCCCGCAAGCACGAAACGATTTCGCATGCCGCGCAGGACGACCGCATTGAAGCGAATGCGGTCGTGGGGAAGGCCGTCCGAAGGGCCCGATTCCGGCGTGCGATCGACGGGCGTCAGCCATCTCCCGTGATCGGACGACGCCAGCACACGGGGATGACGCCGCCGCTCCCGACGACGGAGGTCGCGATCGGACTGGCTCTCGCGATTTCGCGGACCTAGGATCGAGGCGAACTCGGGGCCCAAATTGGCGCGTCGCGTCTTCGCCGTCTCTGTCGCCCTCATCCTCGTCGCACTCTGCGCCTGGATCGTCGTGCGCTCCCGGGCGATGCCGGATGCCCCGGGGCGGCGCGGCGAGATCACGGTGGAGCCGTCGAACCCGACGCCGCCGTCCTCGCTGGCGCCCGCTCCGGTGAGGACTCGGACGGCTGCCGGGCCGACGGTTGACGTGACCGAAACTGTGTCGGCGATCGAAGCGGTTCAGTTCCGCATCCACGTCGTCGCGGCCTCGGATGGCGCGGCGGTCGCCGACGCGGTCGTGTCGGAAGCATCCGCCGACGGGCGACGGCTCGGGACTACGGACGCCGCGGGAGAACTCGTGGCAAGCGTGTCGAAGCGCGCGGGGTCGGACCGCGTCACGATCGCGGTACGCCACGCGCGCTACGCCGTCACCTTCGCGTACCCCGAGCCCGGCGTGACGTGCGAGGTCAAACTCGACGCGGGCGGCGCGGTCCATGGGCACGTCGTCCTCGAACCATTGAACGTTCCCGTCGCCGGGGCCCTCGTGCTTGTGTTCAACGTGTTCGAGGATCGAATCGGCGAGGTCACCACCGACATCGACGGGCGATTTCGCATCGGGGGCGCGCCAGCCAGCGGGCGGGTAATGATTGTCGCTCGGGTGGAAGGGCGTACGACAGCCGTACGCAAGGATGTTGCGGTTGGCGGTGACGACGTCGTGATTCGCTTCGCCGATGGCGGCACTCTCGAGGGCGTCGTGACCGACGACCGCGGGCAGCCACTTTCGGGCGTAGACGTGACGATTCTCAAGCCGGACCGATCGTTGCCAAGGCGGACGAGGATTCCCGGCTACACGGGTGCGCTTCGCGAGCAATTCGACCGTACGACGACCGACACCGCCGGGCGTTACGCGATCGCTGGTTGCGCTCTCGGCGAACCCCGCGTCGCGGTCGCCGAAGCGACGCCCACGCTCATCGGCCGAAGCGACTCCGTGACATTTCAGCGGGAGGGCGAGCGAATTCGACGCGACGTGCGCGTGCCCGCACCGGGCTCCCTGCGGGTCGTATTCGAAGGTCTCGCGCGCACCGGGATCGACGTCGGCTTTCAACTCTCGTCTCCCGGACTCAGTCTTAGGATCGGGCCGGGACAGCGACCGGCGGACGATGTCTGGGAGTTCCCGGCCTTGACGCCGGGCCGCTGGGACGCGTTCGTCGGGATCTTCGGCTACCCGTTCCAGTCACGGTCGGTCGAACTGATCGCGGGTGGCTCAGCGGAGTTACTCATTTCGTTTCTCGCCGGCCGTGCGGTCGAGGGACAGGTCGTGACCGAGGACGGCCGCCCGATTCCGATGGCGGTTGTGGTGTGGAAGGGCTCGACGACGGCGGTCGTATTCGCCGGCCAAGACGGCCGTTTCCGATTCGAGGGCCTCGACTCGACGCCCGGGAGTCTCAGTGCACGCGTGGCGGGCAGTCGATCCGTGACAGAACCTCGACTCGGCAGCGCGCTCGCGGAGGGCGTGATCCCCGGTGGCGCGCCCCTGCGGCTCGTGGTCTCGCGCGCCGGGCGCCTTCGAATCCGACTTGCCGGTCTTCAACCTGGCGCAGCCGTAGATGGTGACGTTCGCACGCCGCGATCGGGCTCCAACGCCGACGTGACCGCCGTCGGCGACGGCTACGAGGTGGTCGTCGGCGGCGCACCCGGCGCGGCCGTCCGCGTCGCCCTCCATGCCGCAGGGTTCGCCCCGTGCGTGCTCGACGCGGCGCCCCTCTCGGCAGGAGAGGTCCGGGACCTGGGCACCCGCACGTTCGACGCCGGTCGTACCGTCACGCTGCGTGTCATCGATGCCCTCGACCAACCTGTCGCCGGGGCGGCGGTCGTGATCGCCGACTGGTGGGCCCGTGAACAGGGCGCGACGACCGATGTTGCGGGCATGGCGTCACTGACCCTGCTTCCATCGCTCGCGTTCTCGGTCGCCGTCACGGCGAAGGCGAGATCGCCCTATCTGTTACGCATCCCTGCCGAGACGGCCGGACCCGTCCTGCTTCGGCTCGATGACGAGGGCACGCTTGAAATCCGCGTCGTCGCGCGCGACGGATCGCCCGCAGCGCGCGCCCACATCCTCCTCCTGCCAGGCGACGAGGACCCGTTCGACGCATCCCCGGAAGTGGGGACCACCGACCTCGCCACCGACGATGCCGGCTTCGTCTCGGCGCGCGTCCAGCCGCGGGTCTACCGGTTGCGTGGTCAAGTTCGATTCGCGGCTGCCGCGAACGCCGGGGCGGTGGTCGTTCGTCCGCGCGAGACGACGAGTTTCGAGCTTCGCCTTCCGTAGGGTTTGGGCAGACGAGGGACCACGCGTGAGCGGAACAGCCGCGTTCATGCCAACTCGGTCTTGTGTATTCCAGAAAGCACCGAGAGTGTCTGTCATTACCCCGTCACGCGACGCAACATCATTCGCGACCTCAATCACAACCCTCGCGCGCGACAACGTTTACCGTGAACTTGGCGCCGCACTCGACCGTTGCGGGGGCGTTGACGGCGACGCAGGCGCAGTGTTCTCCATCCTTC
>JANNRO010000212.1:0-3908 GCA_031401505.1 Planctomycetia bacterium | reverse complement strand
CGCGCAGGCCAGGCCTTCTACTACCGCGTCCACGGTCCGCGCGTGCTGATCGAACTCGACAACACGCAGGGTGGTGGCAACCACGTGCACAGCATCTGGCGCGACCCGGTCAACGACTTCGGCCGGGACGACCTGCGCGAGCACTACGGGACCGCGCCGCATCGACACGCCCCGGGCCGGTGATCGACGCGCGCCGCGTCGACGATCGAACGGAATCCGTGCTACGGGAATCTCCGTCGGATCAATTGCCGTCGAGAACGAACGTGATGCGCAGGGCGACGCGGTACTCGGTGATCTTGGCGTCTTTGATCACGACTTTCTGCTCGGCGACCCAAGCTCCCTGGATTCCGTGAATCGTCTTGGACGCATGGGCGATGCCGGACTTCACGGCGTCTTCGAAGCTCTTTGACGAGCTGGACGAGATTTCGATGATCTTGGCGATGGACATGGACGACTCCGAGGGATGGACCGGGGATGGCGTTGCGGGTCCGGGGATTCTCGTTCGACCGGGCGAAAGACTCAACCTGATTCGGCTACGGGACCGTCGTCCGTCTAGGGAACCCAGCCGGGCAATGCAGCGGCCTGCTTCACCCACGTCGCCATCCGCGCCTCGTCGAGCGGGTCGTCTTCGCGGATGTCGATCCAGCGCGCGTCCTTGCTGCGTACCGTGCCACCGGGTGGGACCGGTTGCAGCGACGTGCCTCGGAAGAAACTCACCTTGACGTAGCGGGTGAAGACGTGGAACGACAGGAACCAGCCCTGGCCTTCGATGCCGTAGAACGGCGAGTTCCACTTCACGGCTTTGCGCACGTTGGGCACGTTTCGCACGATCAGTGCGTCGAGACGCTCGCCGAGGTGGCGTTTCCAACCCGGCATCGCGGCGATGTACGCCTCTACCGGGGCATCGCCGTCCGCCTTCGCGATCTGTGGATTGCCGCCGGATAGGAGTTTCACCGGTTTGCCTGCGCCTGCGTCGGGCTTGGCCTTCTTCGCCGGCGGGACGTTTCGTGCCACCGCGGCCCGCACGAGCGCCCGGAACGCACCCGCGTCGACCTTCTCGCCTTCGTGGATGTCGATCGCCCTTCTCGTGCTGCCTTTCAAACTGGCATTGAAGAGACGCGACGGGTCCGGGACCCTCGCCCCCCGGGCGAACGTGAGTTTCACGACTTTCGTGTACGCCTCCCCGGTGCAGATGATCCCGTGGTGCGACCAGACCGGAGTTCCCCTCCACTTCCACTCCTCGGTCGTCTCGGGATCGGCTTCCAGGATCAGCGCCCGCATGCGGGCCAAGGTCTCCCCGCGCCACCCCTCGAGTTCGCGGATCCGCTGGTCGATGAGCCGGGACGCGGTCTTCCCGGTCGCTGGTTCGCGGATCGGAGTCATGCTCGCGTGTCACGAATGGTGACAACGGCTCCCCGGGTAGGCCGACGCCCGGCGTCCGACGTGATCACTTCGGCCACACGTACCCCAAGATCGGATGGTACCGGAACTTGTTGATCCGGACGAAGTGGAAGATGGGGCCGTCGTCGATGCAGAAAATGCGGGCCTCTTCCACTTCCAGGTTCAGGTTGCCCAAGCTCGAGATCTCCGCCGTGATGCTGGCACTCGGCCCCGATGCGCCGGCGTTCGTGTACGCGATCCCCTCGACCCACAACGTGGCGAGCGACCGATTCGGCGTGCTGGCCGTCAGTCGCGACCGCGGGAAGCCGCTCCGCGAAGGCGCGATCGACTCGACCGCGATCTTCGCGATGTTGCACCCGCTGGTCGACTCGGCGGGAGGGGCCTCCCGGACGGCGCGGATGACGGCTTCGCAGGTGGCGGTCGTGCGCTTGCGCATCGCTTCCATGGCGGCGGGTTCCTCGCCGCCCTTGTCGCGGAAAGGACGTCGGTCCCATGTCACGTCGACGACCGTGTGACGCACGATCCCCGTGAGTCCGACGGCCGTCGGGAGGGTGCCCTGAAAGAAAAGGCCCGGCAGGGAGGTGCGCGCGAGGCCGTCGTTCCAGTGGCGCGTCGGCGCGTCCGCCTCGTGCTCCTCCGGCGTCATCGTGATGAGTCGTTCGAAGAGCCAAAGGTGTGCCAGCCCGGCCTGCGGAAAGCCGACGATTTCTATTCCGATGGCTCGTCCCTCGGCCAGCGCGGTCTTCTCGACCGCGGCATCGGCGTACGGATACTCGAACTGGGCGCCCCACCTCACGATGCCTCCCACCCCCTTCTGGAAAGGCGATGCCTTGCGCCGGTGGATGTCTCCGTTCCCGTCCTTGAGTTCGAGCGGGAGTCCCGGGATCCCTACGGATGGTTCGTCGAGTCCATCCTTCGGAAAGGGCACGAACGCCGGCGCTTTTGCGGGCTCCTCGCCGGATGCCGCGACGCGGATCGGCAGGAGCGCTAGCAATGCGATCAGGAACCGATGGCGCATGAGACCTCGCCGATGGAACACTATACCTGCGAACGCCTTCCACTTGCGCGCATACGGTGTCAGCTGGGATAAGAGGCGGATCGCGTCAACGCCCGGGATCGGGCACCTCCGAGAGCACCTCTCCGACGAGCCGCTCCGGTTCGTCGCCGTCTGGATCTACCTCGTCGTCTACCGTCTCGCGGGCGTCGTGGAAATCGTGCGCGTCGTGCACGGAGCACGCGACGCCGCGCGGGCGCTCCGACCCAAGCGGCGCTGAGTGCTCGGCGCCGTTCGGGCTCGTCTACACGATCGAGGATGCGGCCGTCACCGCGATGCTCGTCCGCGTTGCGCACCGTTCCGATGTCTACCGGTAGGTGGCCGTGCGCCGGTCGCCCGGGCATGCCGGTCGCCCGGGCATGCCGGTCGCCTTGAGTCCCATGCAGAGGCCGAAGCGACGCGCATCGCGGTGCCGGGAGAGTAGGCTCGCACCGTAGACCTGCGCCGGAGCATGTTCATGGATCGACGCAAGCGCGCGCTCCGCGCGTGCGGGGCGGTCGCCCGAACAATCACCAAGCGGCGTTCCCGATTCGGCCCTGAAGGCCTCCATTGGTTCGTCCTGCTCGCGCATCCGCGCCCCCGTGCAAGTCGTGCTCGGAGGTCGGGCGGGGCCTACGTGAGCGCGTGGATCGACTTCCGCCTGTACGAGGGGGCGCTTCTTCTCGCCAAGCACTATGTGCGCGACAGGGGTTGGCGTGTCCGGTCCGTCGTCGATCATCGTTGGTTCGACCGTCTCTCGGACGTCGCCCCGAAGTCCCGCCGCTGGTTTCGCGAGGCGCGAGCGGAGGGTGCCTGCTTCATCTGGCACTGGTACCCGCGGGCGGTCAGGAGTCGCGGATGACGCGCGCAACGCGCCGAGCGTGCCCCTAGCCGGATGCGCGGGTCGCGCGCTCGGCGGCCGACGTCGGCGAACTTGAGGTTCGTCACCGGGTCGGCGCGAGAGCTCTTCGAGCGCTCGATCGTGGCTACGGACCGGCCCCTCGCCCAGGTCGGCCGGTCGCGGCGGGGATTCCCCCGTCGGATCGCGCGTGAGGTCCACTCGGAGCGGGGTTGGCGGAGAGGGCGGGATTCGAACCCGCGGTACCGGTTACCACGTCCTGTACGAGATCGAGGAGGCAGTCCTGCGCGTCCTCGTCGTGAAGGTGTGGCACCGGCGCGACGTCTATGAGTGACGTCGCGCGCCATCCTCCGGCAGCGGAAGGCCGCGGAGACGCGTGGCGATCAGGAGGAGGCGGTCCATCGGCGTACCCTGGAGTTCCATGCGTTCTCTCTCGATCGTGCGGAGGTGATCTGCGATCGCAGGTTCGCTCGCGCCGGAGCGGAGTAGGCCGAGTACGGCGCCGATGTAGCCGTCGTACTCGTCATCGACTTCGTCGGCGACGCCGATGGGGTCCCACTCGTTGAGTACGTGTCGGACACGTTCCTCAAGGTCGAGCCTGGGCCGCCCCGCGGC
>JANNRO010000211.1:0-1505 GCA_031401505.1 Planctomycetia bacterium | reverse complement strand
GCAAAGGGAAAGTTCGAGAACAAGCCGCTTCCCGCCAGCGAGAAGACGAATGCCACGCCCAGGAGGATCAGGAAACCCCCTGCGATCGCTTCGCTCAGCGATCCACCGAGGAACGTGACGGGTGTCGTTCCGGGGATCCAGCCACCCTGGCCGGTCGGCATCGAGACATAGCTCCAACGGCCAATGCCGGCGTCGCGGTTCCCGAGCACCAGCACGCTGGCGCCGGCGCGGAGCGTCCGCACGACGGGAGCGTTCGCATCGGGCTCCGTCCGGATCTCGACGTCGCGCCCCGTCGCGTGGCGCGTCGCCACGTACGAGCCTTTGAGGCCGGGCTCCGCCCATCCGTGCGTGCCGTCCGGTCGTCGGACGTGCAGCCACACGCCGCCCAGTCCTTGTTCCCTTCGAGCGAGCCAGAGCAAATCCCCGTTTGTGACTGTCCCGACGATGTCCGCCTCACGCGACGCGCGGATTCGCAGGACGTGTCGATCGGAGAGCACGCGAATCCACGTGGTCTTCACGCGGACGTTCCGAAAAACAGGCTCGCGACGCTACGCGATCCTACGGGATTCTCGAACGCCGTTCTACCTGAACGTCGCGCCGCGTAGGCGCGTCCCAACGGCGCGGATGGAGCCGCGTCGGCCTCGAGACAAAGGGAATGAACCGGCACTACCGAGACGGCACGAACAGGGTCACCTGCTGGGGGCTCCCGTCGGATGCACAAGGAATCGAATCGGGCTCGGAGGGAAGCGTTCGGCGCCACGGAAGACCATCCTATGGCGGACATCGAGTTTCGTCCTCGATGACCGCGTTCGAGTCAAGGCGGTCATCGAAAGTCGCCTTCAATGACCGCGCAGGAGCGAAAGCGGCGATTACCGGGGGTCGAGTACAGCAATTCCGACTGCATACGAATCCGGCGCCAAGCGGGCTCCGAGGAGAGTCGGAGCGTCGTCCGAGAGTCCGCTACCACCATGACGGGCTGCCACCGGGCGCAATTCTCGTTGCAGTGGAACGGTTCGAGAGCAGTCTCTCCACGTGACCGTCGTTTCGAGCCCCATCCCCACCGAACTGCGTCGCTTCACGATCGAAGCGAAGAACGAGGGGCGTGTCGTCGCCCGACTCACGGGGCGCACATTGCACTCCGGCCTCTGGATCGCGGACTCGTTCGAGTTCCTCGACGAGGCGCACGCCGAAGATGCCCGACGGGAGTTCGCCCGCGCCATCGCTTCGGCTCCCGTCCGCTCGTCGCGAGAGGTCCTGGTCGTCGAGACCCCGGAGTCGATCCCGTGGCAGAAGGCGCTCGCGGACGCCGGATTCCGTCCGGGCCTGCGCAAGGTCTTCGTTGAACGCCGACTCGACGAAGCGCTTCCTCCTGCGCCAACGTCGCTCTGGCTTCGATCGCTCGCGGATGTCGGCCAGACGGAGTTCAACGCCCGCATGGCCGAGGCGTCGGAGGGCGATCCGTTCGAGGAGCGCAAGTTCGCCGCGCGCGACTTTGAGCGCGAGTG
>JANNRO010000210.1:0-3891 GCA_031401505.1 Planctomycetia bacterium | reverse complement strand
GCGCGAGAGCCTCGCGAGGTCCATCGTCGGGATCGTCAGCGCGACCGGGCCCTCGTTGGTTCCCGAAAGCGTCGCGCTCATTTGGATCGGCGCATCCCCTCCGCCACGTGCCGCGCGCTTGACCGTCGCCGAGAAGGCGGCGATTTTTCGACCGTCGGGGCCCGTCTCGACGTCCAGCGTGATGGCGTCGATCTCGTCGGCCACGCCCGCCCCCGCGCCGACTTCCTGCGCGACGACGCGCCCGTTGCGCACCCGCACGACGAGCGTGGGCATCGAAGAATCCGTTTGCGAGCGGTCCTTCGGCGCCCGTTCTCCGTCGGACATCAGACCGTCCGCGTTGCTCCGGCCCTCCTTCGTGCGGAGCAGCGTCACGACCGGCTTCTCGACGTCCATCGTCGCGTCGATCGAACCCGTGATGAGCTTTACGAACTTCACGTCCACGTGGACACGGTCCACCGACACGAGTGGGTCTCCCTGCCATCCATCGGGATTCCTCACCTCGACGTCACGAACCTCGAAGCCACCCCACCACGAACCCGATGCGCCCCCGATCGTCGTCGTTCGCCCGAGCGTCTTCGAGATTTTCGCGGCGACGAACTCGCGCACGGGTTTCAACGCCAGCGCGAACGGTGCGGCCGTCACGAGCGCCACGAGGAACACGACGAACCACGTCAGCCGTCTGAGCCATCGGCGAGGTTTCGTCGGAGCGACACCGGAGGGAATGGCTGTCGAATCGGCAGGGCTTACCCGGCCCGAAGAGGGCGGGGGCGGGGGCGGTGCGTCGAGCAAGGGAGTCTCCGGGGCAGGCGCGGGATTCTAGGAGCCGCGCGAGGGGGGCCGGTACCGTGACAGACCCTCGTCGAACGCCGGAGGCCGCTGTGAAACTGTCGGAAATCGCGCACAGGCTCGGATGCCCGGTCGAGGGCGACGGATCCGTCGAGATCGCCGGGATCGGCAGCCTCGACGACGCGCACGCCGGCGACGTCACGTTCCTCGGGAATCTGAAGTATCTCCCGAAGGCAATGACAACGAAGGCGAGCGCGATCCTGCTCGGCAAGGGGGCGCCGTCGGTCGGAAAGCCCGCCATCCGCGTCGACGACGCGTACGCCGCCTTCGCCGAGGTGATCAGTTACTTCCGCCCGGTGCCTCGTCCCGCGGAGCCCGGCGTTCACCCGACGGCGGTGATCGCGAAGTCGGCCCGGATCGGCGACGACGCGGCGATCGGACCCTTCGTCGTGATCGGTGAGAGCACCGTCATCGGCAAGAACGCGTGCATCGGCGCGCACGGCGTGATCTACCGCGACGTCACGATCGGCGACGACGCGATGTTCCACGCCCGCGTGGTCATCCGCGAAGGGACGCGCATCGGACACCGCGTGCTGATCCAGCCCGGGGCGGTGATCGGGAGCGACGGCTTCGGCTTTGCGAAGCAGCCCGATCACAGCTATCGGAAAATCCCGCAGGTCGGCATCGTCGTCATCGAAGACGACTGCGAGATCCAGGCCAATGCCTGCGTCGCGCGTGCGACGCTCCACGAAACGCGCGTCGGCCGCGGGACCAAGATCGACAATCTGGCTCAGGTCGGCCACAACTGCATGATCGGCGAGAACGGCATTCTCTGCGCGCACGTCGGGCTCGGCGGCTCGACGATCCTCGGGAAAAACGTGACGCTCGGCGGTCAGGCCGGCACGGCGGGGCACCTCTCGGTCGGGGACGGCGTGACGATCATCGCGCAGACCGGAGTCATCAGCAGCGTCGAGGCCGACAGAGTGGTCGCCGGCGGGCCGCACACCGACATGCGGGATTTCATGCGGTACTCCGCCCTCCTGCCCAAGCTGCCCGACACGCTGCGCCAGATTAGGAAGCGCCTCGACGCGCTCGAGGCGAAGCCGCCGACGTAGCGGCCGTCGGACGCAGGCCCCGTCCGCGAATCGAGGACGGGGCCCGCGTCCGATTCGGACGATTGGGCGAGGTCGTCGCTACCCTGCCTCGCTTCCCGATGAATGCGCCCGCGAATCCTCCCGAAGCCCCGCTGGTGCCCGTCGGGGGGGAGTCCGTCCCGACGAAGCGATCTCGGCCGTTCTCGCGGATGGTGCGCTACACGTGGGGGAAGCACTGGCCCGCGGAGGCGTTCCTCGGGCTCTCGAACGGCATCCTGGGGCTCGCCGAATTCTCGTCGATGCGATCGCTCGGCGCCCCCGGCTGGACGCCCCAGCTCCTGATCGCGGGACAGATGCTCTGGCTGTTCGCGCCCGCGTGGCCGCCCTTGCTCGCGCGGATGCACAAGCAGCGGGTCTTCACCTGGCTCGGCTGGTGCTCGAAGGGGCCGCTCTTCCTGATCGCGTTCGCGACGGTCGTCTCGACCGGGTCGGGCGGGCAGGGGGTCGGCGACTGGGGGCTCTTCGTCGCCTGCCTGCTGGTTCACGGCGCGCTCGATTCGGTCTACACGCCGCATCGCAACGCGTTCCTGCGGGCCAACTACCCGCTCGCCGTGCGCGGGCGCATCTACGGGCTCGTCGGTGCGGTGTCGGGCGTCGCCGCCATGCTCGCCGCGCTCTTCGCGTCCTCGTTCATCGACTCGAACGCCGTGTGGATTCGCGTCGTCTTTCCGGCAGCGGCGGCCTGCGGCGTGCTCGGCACGCTCCTGTTTTCGCGCATCCCCTGGCGCTACGACGGGCCGCGCGAGACGAAGGGGCCGAAGGGCTTCGCGATGATCGGGCACTCGCTCGTGTCGGGGTGGCGCGGATCGATCGCGACGCTGAAGCGCGACAAGGGCTTCCGCGATTTCGAGATCGGCTTCATGCTCTACGGGATCGCGCTCCTCTCGGCGACGCCCTTGATCGCCACGTTCGCCGAAAAGACGCTCCGCGTCTCGACGCTCGAGTGGTCGCAGGCGCAGCGCTTCGCGTTTCCGGTCTCGCAACTCGTGATGATCCCGTTCGTGGGATGGCTCTCCGACAAGATCGGCGTCGTGCGGGTCTCGGGACTCGCGTTTCTGTCGATGGGCCTCTTCTTCGCGGCGATGACGCAGGTGAGCGAGGCATGGCACCTGACGGCGCTTTTCGCGTTCTACGGCGTCGGGATGGCGGGGGTCAACGTCGGGTGGTCGCTCGGCCCGCTCCACTTCGCACCCACCGGGCGGGCACACCACTATTCCGCCGTTCACGTCGCTTGCGTGGGCATCCGAAGCCTCGTCGGACCCGTGCTCGGGCTCGCGGTCGTGAAGTTTGCGTCGGCCCCGGCCGCTTTCGTGGTTTCCTGCGTGCTCGAGTGTCTCGCCTTCGTCTGGATGTTCCGCCTCGCGCGGAAGGTGCATTTCGCATGATTTTCGGCCCGCTTCGTCGGCTCTACCACTGGACGATCGGCTGGGCCGATCATCCGGCCGGTGCGATCGCGCTCTTCTGCGTGGCGTTCACGCAGGCGTCGTTCTTTCCGATCCCGTGCGACGTGCTGCTCGTGGCGCTGATGGTCGGGCGGCCCGAAAAGTCGTTTCGCTTTGCGGCGATCTGCACCGCAGGCTCGGTGCTCGGCGGCATGGCGGGGTATCTGATCGGATTCACGCTGCGCGAGCCAGCGCTCGACTTTCTCCGGTGGATGTCGAGCGACGCGACGATCGAAGCTGTGCGCGCGAAGTTCGCCGACAATCTGTTCCTGGCGATCGTGCTGGCGTCGATCTCGCCGATCCCGTTCAAGGTCTTCACGATCGCGGCGGGCGTCTTCGAGCAGAACTTCGCGATCTTCGTGCTGGCGGCGACGCTCGCCCGCGGCGCGCGCTTCTTCGCCTGGGCTGTCGGCCTCCGCCGGTTCGGGCCGCAGGCGAGGGAGATCCTCGAGAAGAGGTTCGAGTTGATCACCATCGTGGGCAGCATCCTGCTCGTCGGCGGCTTCGTC
>JANNRO010000209.1:0-2588 GCA_031401505.1 Planctomycetia bacterium | reverse complement strand
CCGGAATCCTCTGACTTACGTGGCGGTTTTGTGAATATTCCGAAAAGTGGCCGTCGCGAAGTCGCATACCCTTATGCGTGCGTCGATTTTTCTGAACGCGCCGGGTGGGCGTGTTCGGGAGGTGATGACGGTCCACTTCGCGGCAGGCCCTGACGGCGCCGATCTAGATCCGAGGCCCAAGAAGGGTCGTGGGAAGAGTGCGCCCACCGCCTCCGACGGCCAAGGTGCCGTGCCCGAACGGGCGGGCCCGATGACCCGATGCCGCGACCCGAGGGCCCGAGCGTTTCTCGTGCCCTACGCGCTTTCGAGTCTCCGAGAGGAGAGTGCGGCGGTCTTCGAAGCGCACCTGCTCGCCTGTGGGTCTTGCTTTCGCGACTTGAAGTGCCTCGATCGCGCTGGCGCCCTCCTTCGGAGTTTCATGGGTTCGGGGTCATCCGCCTCCGAATGGGTGAAATTGGGTCGTGGGGCACGAGAAGTCGCGGAGCCCAACGACTCGCGACTCTGTTCCGAGGCCTCGGCATTAGGTACTGAGACGCGTGAACTTTCGACTCCCGTGGACGACGAGCGCCTCGAGGGGCAGTCGTCACCGATCGGAGATGTCCAGAGACTCACCGTGCACGCCATGCTGACTGGCAGTTCCCTGCTCGATCTCGGAGTGCGGGGTGAGCCCTTCATTGTGAAGCAAGAGACATTGGAAGGGGACGAGTCGCGCCCCGACCGAGAGTGCCGTTAGGCGGAGCGCGAGCGCTTGCCTGATTTTCGCGGCGCCTGCAGAGGCAATTCTTACTGCTTGCGATGGCGCTTCAGTTCCATGTCGCGGCGACAACCTCGTGTCGGGCGGCAAGCGAGACCGTCGGTTCGAATACGGTTGGAATCGGCGCAAGCGTGATTGGTCTCCGAACCGCGGGCCATCGCCGCCCCCGTTGGGCTGCGCAGTAGAACTCGGCGTATCGAGAGTACGGGTTGACGAATATGCTCTGCGTTCGTCGATGCGAGACGCACTTGGTCGCACGAGGAAACGAGCATGTTCTCCGCTCCGCGCATGCGTTGGGTAGGCAGAATCAGCCTCCTCGTGATCTTCTCCATCCTGCTCGTCGAAGCCACGCTTCAGATGAGACATCGATGGCAGACGGGAAGCTGGGCCATCACGCGGGAGAAGTTCGAGCCATTCCTCCCGCATCCGTACCTTGTCGCGGTGCCCCGACCCGGCTTCACGAGCACTCGAAGTGGTGTCACCATCTCGCACAATTCGGACGGCTTGCGCGGGCCGGCACTTCGGCCACGGCGCGAAGGCGTGCGTCGGATCGTCGTGGCGGGCGGATCTTCGACGTATTGCGTGGGAGTCTCCGACTCGCGTACATGGCCGGAACGGCTTGGGGCGCACCTTGGAGAGGGATTCGAGGTCGTCAATGCGGGCGTGCCCGGCTACAGCACGGCGGAGCATGTCGTGCAGACTGCACTCTGCTTCTCGAAGTTCGAACCAGCGATCTGCGTGTTCTACGTCGGATGGAATGACATGCGCAGCGCCCACGTCGCGAACCTGAAAATTGACTACTCCGACTTTCACGGTCCCTCGCAGTGGAACAACCTACTCGGGGCCGATCGAGGTGTGTATGGACGCGTGATGCTCTTGAGGTTCTTTGCCTGGAAAACCAGAGATGCCCATTGGCTCTTGCCGGACGTGATCGGGTCGACGCCCGGACCTGGCGCGCTCACCGACCGAGTTGATCCGGTGGCGCTGGACATTTTCAGGCGCAACTTGAAACTCATCGGGTCGGCGTGCCGGACAATCGGCGCGGTGCCGGTGTTCGTGCCGCAAGTCATGAACGCCTCCGCACTCGGGGGCGACACAAGCGACGTTTGGACGCCGTACGTGCGGGATCGGGACGTCCCTGCCCTGAGTGCCGTCTACGCGCACGCGCTCATTGACGTTGCGCGAGAGGGCGGCTACGCCGCCATCGACCTTCGATCCGAAAGATTCGGGTCGGACGACTTTCGGGATCGGGGGCACTTGAACGAGCAGGGCTGTGAGCGACTCGCGACGGCGCTCGCCCCGCACCTTGCAAACCAACGATGAGCGCGGCGGACCTTGCGTCGCGCGAGTAGTGCCCCCGGTAACTAATGCCGAATCTTGATGGGGGTGACCCTGGAAACCGCCCGCCGATGGGCTCTTCCTCATCGCGGCGGGCCGCCGGTCGCAGTCGGACGGAGAGCCATGCCCGAGTGGACGGCGAGAGCATCGACGACCGCCCGTCGCGCGTCGGTTCGCGCTCGCCTGGCCTTGGCCGCTGGCGTCAGCGAAGCATCGACTGGCGTCGCCGCACGATTGCGTGTCGGTGGATCTCGTCTCGACGCGGGTGGGGCCGTCCGACAGTTTGGGAGATCGACCGCGTGCGGGGCGCCCGTGCGGGCTGACCCCCTATGGGGTGGCACGGTGGCTTTGGCCCGGGCCTTCGAATCCCGCTCCGGTGTCTTTGCGCCTTACAGCGCCCCTGATCTCATCGGGTACGACCCGGCCGGACTTCGCAAATCCAAGAGATCGGCGATTCGCCGCTTGGCGTCGCCCCCCGGGGACCCAGACGACACCC
>JANNRO010000208.1:0-6457 GCA_031401505.1 Planctomycetia bacterium | reverse complement strand
CGAGCGTGAACTCCCGTTCGAGCCGCTCTCGGGAGGCGGCGCCCATCCGTTCCGCCGACGGACGATCGCAGAGCAGCGTGTCGAGGTGGCGAGCGAGCGCCTCGATGTCGCCGACGTCGTACAGGTACCCGTTGCGCCCGTGCTCGACCAGTTCCGGATTGCCTCCGACCGCCGTCGCCACGACAGGCAGTCCGCAACCCATGTACTCGAGGATCGCGTTCGAGAAGCCCTCGCTTTCGGAGCACAGCACGCCGATCTCGAGTTCCTTCACGTATGGCACCGATCCGTCGGTGACGTAGTGGGCGTGAACGCGGTCCGCGATGCCGAGTTCCTTCGCTCGCGTGACGACGCCGTCGTACGGACCGAGTCCGAGGTAGAGCACGTGAAGCGTCCTATGCTTCGTCGCGAGCCGCGCGAGCGCGTCCACGAGGTCGACCTGACGCTTGATCGGTCGGAAGTTCGCGAGCAGGCCCACCAGCCGCGCGCCCTCGGGGATCGCGAGTCGCGCACGCAGCGATGGGTCGCGCGGGCGATCGAACGTCGCGAGATCGTGGCCGTTGGGCACGACGGCGACGTCGTCGGAGGGTACGTGCTCGGTCTCAACGGTCAGGCGCTTGACCGCTTCGCTGTTCGCGACGAAGCCGGCCGCGAAGCGCGCCGAGCGGCGCATCGCGCCCACGAGCTTGGGCGTGTACCAAAACCCCATGTCGCGCCGTGCGACGAGGACCGGGATCCCGAGTTTTCGCGCGACCAGAGGGCCGAGGATGCCGGCGTCGCACATGTAGGTCTGGACGAGGTCGAACCCGCCGTCGCGGATGTCGCGGCGAACTCGGCGCAGGTGCGCCCACGTCGCAGGATTCGACAGACTGCCGAGTCGGAGCGACCGGGTGGGGCAGGGAAACGGGTGCTCGGCGAGCCACTCCGACTCGTGCGTGATCCAGAGCTCGGCCTCCCATCCGGAGGGCAGGTTGCGAACCAGTTGGAGGATCTGTCCCTCGGTCCCCCCCGCGGGCGTGTAGTAGGCGTCGCTCCAGAAGAGGATGCGCCGCGGGCGCCCGGGCGTGGCGTCGCTCACGATCGACCGCCGAGGTAGGGCACGTCGGAAATCGTGAAGCGGTGCTTTCCCGATCGAGTGAGGGGGATCGAGGGAACGGTCTTCCACGTGACCGTCACGCCCCGGCCCAGGCGCGTGCGCATGCGGAAGAGCAGCGGTTCGACGATCGCGAACCCCGCCGGTCCGACCGTCGATACCTCGACGACGTTCAACGCCTTCTGGTGCACCTGGAAGCGTTCAACGCCGTCCTTTCCGTAGAAAAGGTGCGTGAACCACTCGCCGTGGATGCGCTCGCCCGCGGGCGTCGTCAGGAAATCGCTCGTACGCCCGAAGACGCGCTCGAGGCGCGGATAGGCCGATCCGCAGGGGCACGGGGTTCGATCCGTCGACCACGACGCGACGTCGCCGTTCGCGTAGCGGATCAACCCGAAGGCGCGATTGGTCCAGTCGGTGACGAGGACCCGCCCGGGGACGCCCGGCTCGACCGCATTTCCGGCATCGTCGACCAACTCGATCAACCGTCCGTGCGCCAGCACGTGGAAGCCGCCGTGCGCGCACTGCGCGGCGAGGCTCGAACTCTCGCGCGAGCCGTAGAAGTCTCGGACCGGCGCCCCGAACGCCGACTCGACGCGGGCGCGCGCCTCGTCCGGGAGTGCCTCGGCCGACGAACGGACCGCGACGGGGCGTGTCACCCGACGCTTCTCGCGCAGGAGGAACGACGCAAAGAGGTCGAGTGCCGTCGCGTAGCCCTGCACGAGTGCCGGGCGAAATGCGTCGATTCGATCGGCGAACGACGCCATGCGCGCGTCGTCCATCTCGAAGGCATTCAGGAACAGGTCGCCATGGATGCGGCGGGCGATCCGCTCCTTCCAGCCGATGTCTTTCTGTTCCCGGTCGTCGCCCCAGAGATAGGCGCGCCGACACCAGGGTTTGAGCCCCCATGTCGAGAGCACGTAGACCTCGGTCGCGAACGTGGACGCGGCGTAGGCCGCGTCGTTCCACAACTTGACCGGCTCCCCGGTCGAGCCGCCGCTCGTCTCCGCGTGGAGCGCCTCGACCGGGCGGGTCGGATCGCGCAGCGACTCGCCTTCCTGCTGGAGCGTCGAGCGGTCGAGGATCGGAAATGCCCCGAGCGGCGCGTCGGGTCCGACGCGGGCCTTGTGGAATGGAATCGTCGTGGCCGCCCATCGGAGGTGCTCGCGAAGAACTTGTGCCCGATGGGTGGCGAGCCGGTCGGCGGAGAGCGCTGCGACGCGCGCGATCTCGGTCGAGAGCGCGCGCCATCCGGGCTCCCGGCGCCCGACGACGAGGTTCCAACCCAGGCGTCGCATCACGGTCGAGGACCTCCGGCCCGGCGGTCGAGCACGGCGGAGGAGGGCGTTCGTCGGGCTCCCATCGGTGGACGCGCGGCGATGCTACCGCGTCTCCTGCCCGTCCTTCGCGTTCCGAGGTCATACTCGGGAGCACGCCATGGAACCGTCTCCCCTCCTCCCGACCTCCGCGCCCACCCCGTCCACTGCCATGGCCGTCACCGTCGTGATCCCCGTGCGCAACGAGGGGGCGCACGTCGAGGCGATCCTGGGTGATCTGCTCGCCCAGGACTTTCCGGCCGACCGGATGGAGATCCTCGTCGTCGACGGGGCGTCCGACGACGACACCGCGGCACGCGTCCGCACGATCGCGGCGCGCGACCCGCGGGTGAAGTTGCTCCTGAACCCCGCCCGGCTCTCGTCGGCGGCGCGCGCGATCGGCTCGCGCGAAGCGCTCGGGCGCTACGTCCTCTACGTCGACGGCCACTGCCGGATCGAGAGCCGTCGCCTGCTCGCCGACATGGTCGCGCTCTTCGAGAAGACCGGCGCCGACGCGCTCGCGCGCCCCCAGCCCCTCGTCCCCGTCGGGGCGAACCGCACCGCGAAGGCGATCGCGCTCGCGCGCACGTCGCCGCTGGGTCACAGCACGCAGTCGGAGATCTATGGTGACCAAGAGGCGCGCGTGAGCCCGCGGAGCAGCGGGGCGATGTATCGCCGCGAGGTCTTCGCGCGCGTCGGGACGTTCGACCCCGCGTTCGACGCCGCGGAAGACGTGGAGTTCAATTACCGCGTCGAGAAGGCGGGCCTCGTCTGCTACACGAGCAAGGCTCTTGCCGTGCGCTATGAGCCTCGCCGCACCTTCGGCGCGCTCTGGCGGCAGATGGTGCGCTACGGCATCGGTCGGGCGCGGCTCTACCGCAAGCACCCCGACTCCTTCACGATCGAGTCGTTGATCCCGGTCGGGTTCGCGGCCGGCCTCCCGTTCCTCGTCGCGTCCCCGTGGCTCCCCGGCCCCTTGCGCTGGCCGGTCTTTGTCGCCTATGGGCTCTATCTCCTCGTGGCGTCGGCGGCATCGGCGCTCGCGGTGCGCGGCCATGGCAAGGGACTCTGGACCCGCACGGCGTTCGCGTTTCCCGTGATCCACGCGGGGCTCGGCGTCGGGTACATCCGCGGACTTCTCGGCCCGTTCTCGCCGTCGCGCTCGGACGGGCGGCGGGGCCCGAGTCCGACGCCGGTGCCCGCTTCGCGGGGAGACGTCTTGGCCCCGCTCTACGGGCGCGTCGTGGCGCCGGTGCTCGCGCGAGCGCGCGGCGACCGCAGCCTCGCGCGCGCACACGACGTGGACGCCCTGCTGCGCCTCGATGCCCGCGAGCGCGCACGCGACACGGTGGCCCGCCTGCGCGCACTCCTGCGCCACGCGCGCGATACCGTGCCTCTCTACCGCGCGCGCATGGCGGCTGCGGGTTTCGATCCCGAGACGTTTCGCGACGTCGCCCAATTGCGGACATTGCCCCGGCTGACGCGCACCGACCTCGCCGGCCGATCGAAGGAGTTGCTTTCGTCGGCGTACGCCGGCACGCGACTCGTCGAGGCGAGGAGCGGTGGCACGACGTCGGCGGCCGTGCCGTTCGTCCAGACCGAGGCGGCGATCGCGTGGAAGAACGCCGCGGCCTGGGCATTGCGCCGCCGCATGGGCTGGACGCCCGACGCCCGGACCGCGTGGCTGTGGGGCGCCGCGCAGGACGGGCCCGCCGTCACGCGCAACCCGTTGAAGCGGGCGAAGGCGTTCGGGGTCTCGCGTCTGCTCGATCGCAGCCTCTGGCTCGGCGCGGGGGACCTCTCCGATGAGCGCCTCGATCGACACATCGCGGCGCTGCGATTGCGCAAGCCGCACGTCCTCCAGGGCTACCCGAGCGCCGTCGATCTCCTCGCGCGCCGGCTCGAGTCGAAGGGTGAGCGGCTGCGCGTGCCCGTGGTCGTGTTGACGGCCGAGCCCGTGTTTCCCGAGCATCGCGTTCGGATCGCCGCGGCGCTCTCGGCGGAGGTCTTCTCGTTCTACGGGGCGCGCGAGTGCGGCTGGATCGCGGCCGAGGGGCCCGATCACGCGATGCGAGTCAATACCGCGGGGGTGTACCTCGAGCGGGACGACGACGGCGCGTTGCTCGTGACCGATCTCGTCAATTTCGCGATGCCGCTGATCCGCTACGAGGTGGGGGATCGCGGCCGGGTCGAGGAGTCCTCGGGTCCCGTCACCGATTCGAGGCCGGTGCTGGTCGAACTCGAGGGACGGATGAACGACGTGTTCGTCCTGCCGTCGGGGCGTCGGATTCCCGGCGTCGTGGCCGACCTGCGCTCGTATCGCATCGGGCTCGGCGTGTTGGAAGCCCAACTCGTACAGAGCGAGCGCCACGCGCTCGACGTCAACTGGGTCCCGGCGCCCAACTACGCGCCCGGCGACGAGCACCGGATGGCCGAGCGGCTCGGACGCATGTTCTTCGGCGAACTCGAGCTCCGCCTCCACCGCATGCGGCGCCTGCCGGCTGCACCCAATGGCAAGGTTCGCTACTGCATCTCGACGGTCGGGGAGTTGCCCCGATGAGGGTGCTCGTCGTCGACGAGGCGCTCCCGATCCCGGCGAACTCGGGGAAGCGGATTCGGACGGTGGAGTTGCTGCGCCGGCTCGCGAAGGACCACGAAATCGTCTTCGTGGCGCCCGAAGAGTCGCCGAGCCCGCCGGCCGACGTCGCGACGATGCGGGGGTACGGCATCGACGTGCGGCTCGTGCCGCGCCGACCGCTCGTCAAGCGCGGGCCGCGCTTCGCGTGGGATCTCCTGCGCAACGTCTTCCTGCGGGTGCCCTACATGGTGATGGGGCACCGCGTCGCGGCCGTGCGCGACGAGGTGGCGCAACTCGCCGATTCGTGGAAGCCCGACCTGATCCACGTCGAGTGGACGCCGCTCGTCGTCAACGTGGAGGACCGACTCGGCATCCCGATCGTGATCTCCGCTCACAACGTCGAGAGCGACATCTGGGCGCGGTATCTCGCGGCGGAGCGAAAATGGCTGCGGCGGATGTACATCGGGCTCCAGTGTCGCAAGGTGGAGCGATTCGAACGGGCGGCGTTGGCGGCGGCCGGCGCGGTGACGGCGGTCAGCGCGAAGGACGGCGAGCGCATTCGGACGTGGGCTGGGCAGGCGCACGTGACCGTCGTTCCAAACGGCGTCGACGCGGCGTACTTCGCGCCGCAGCGCGGCAGTCAGGTCGCACCCCACGAAATGCTGTTCGTTGGATCGCTCGACTGGCGACCCAATCACGACGGCGTGCTCTGGTTCCTCGACGACGTCTTTCCGAAGATCCGCGCCCGCGTTCCCGATGCAACGCTCTCGGTCGTCGGTCGCGCGCCCCCGGCTTGGTTCACCGAGCAGGTCTCTCGCGTGGGCGGGGTGACGGTCGAAGGGTCCGTCCCGGACGTCCGCCCGTATCTGGCCCGCGCCGCCGTCACCGTGGTCCCGCTGCGCGTCGGCGGGGGGTCGCGGCTCAAGATCTGCGAGGCGCTCGCGATGGAGCGGCCGGTCGTTTCGACGACGGTGGGCGCCGAGGGGTTCGACGTCGGCGCGGGGGTGGTGCGGGCCGACGAGCCCGCGGCCTTCGCCGACGCGGTCGTGGCGACGATGGAGAACGCCGCGGCATCCGACGCGGACGCGCGCATCGGTCGCGAACGCGTGCTGGCGACGCACGAGTGGGGGACGATCGCCCCGCGTCAGGCACGGGCCTGGGCCGAGGCCGTCGCACGACACCGAGGTCGCTCGTGATCGGTCTCGCGTCGACGCTCCTCTGTGCCGCGGGCCTGCCCGCGTTCTATCGGCGTCGCAATCGTGCGCGGCTGCCGATCCTCATGTATCACGGGGTCGTCGAGCGCAGACTGTCTCCCGACTGCTGGCACCAGCTCGACGTCGCATCGTTTCGCCGGCACATCGCGTGGGTGGCGAAGCACTACCACGTGGTGCCGCTCGAGGAGGCGCTCGATCGCCTCCTCGCGGGCACGCTTCCCGAGCGCTCGTGTGCCGTGACGTTCGACGACGGATACCGGAA
>JANNRO010000207.1:0-2435 GCA_031401505.1 Planctomycetia bacterium | reverse complement strand
CGTCGTTGGGATTGATCCGGAGGTTCTGATCGGTGTCGCTCACGATGCGGAGACGATCGACCGTGGGGTTGAAGGCGACGCCGAAGGCGGTTCCCGACAGCGTGAAGGCGCCGGCGAAACCGATCGCCGTCGCGACGCCCGTCGCGCGGTGGATGCGGTAGAGCCGACTCGTCGAGCTGACGCCGTACAACTGCCCCGTCGCCGGGCGGACGTCGATCCCGACGAGCGTTTCGTTGATCGCCACGAGTCCGCTCACCACCACCGACGAGATGAGTACGCCGGGCGTGTCCGCGCGGAAGGTGACGAGCGTGTTCGCGCTGGTGAGCGCGAGCAGGGTGGGGGCCTGTTCGGAGACGACCGCGATGCCCGTGATGGACGTCGGGACGGGACCGATCGGACCGACGAACGTCGCCGTGCCGGTCGTCAGATTGACGCGGTAGAAGTCCGACGTCACGGTCGAGAGGGCCGCGTACGCGCGACCGCTGCCGCCCGCGACGTCGAACGCGACCGTCGACCCCGTCGCGATGCCGAGTGCGCCGACGGTGGACAGCGTCCCCGTCGAGGGCGCGGGCGTGCCGCCGAGTCCGCCGACGCGTACGAGGGCATCGAGCGTGGAGTCGATGCCATAGGCGGTCGCGGTCGTCGCGCCGACGGCGTCGGCGGTGTAGGCGAGGCCCACGACGTTCGGATTCTGCCCGAAGTTGGCGTCGCCGACCGCGTAGGCGAGCGGAGCGTCGGCGCCGAGGAACGTGCCGTTGGCGGCGTCGGCGCGGAGGTTCTCTTCGGCGTCGGAGACCACGCGGATCTGGTCCGTGTCGGGGTCGACGTCGAATCCGAAGGACGCGCCCGTGAGCGTCGCGAATCCGATCTGGGTGGCGACGGCCGTCGACGCGTCGATGCGATAGAACCGGCCGGTCGTGCCGAGCGCCAGCAGATCGCCCGTGCCGGAGCGGAGGTCGAGGCCCGCGATCGTCTCGCCGAGCTGGAGTCCGGTGATCGGCGTCGACGCGAGGAACGTCGAGGGTGCGTCGACGAGGAACGTGACGAGTGCGTTCGACGACGTCGTCGCGTAGACGGTTCCGGCCGCGGCGAGGGGCGCGCTGCCTCCGCCACCGCCGCCGCTCCCGCCGCAGGCGGCGGCGAGCGAGGCGAGCGTCAATGCGGCGAACGAGCGCAAGGAAACCTGGAAGCGGGACATCGGGAAACCTCGGGCGCCGCAGGGTGCCGACTGGGATGGGGGCTGAATCGTCGCGAGTTGGATGCCGCGGCCGACGGTCGGTGACGGCGGTCGCGAACGGCGCGCGCTAGCGCGGGCGAAAGCGACGGTCGCGCAGGCGATCGAGGAGGCGCTGCTCTTCTGCCGTCAACCGTCGACCGAGACCCGCCCGACGCGCGAGCTCCTCGAGTCCGACGTCGGGTTCGGCGCCTTCGAGGGCCTCCTCGGGATCGATCGGGTCGAGAGGCTTCGAATAGAGCGCGTCCTCGAAGGGATCACCGGGGTAGACGGCCGCGTGCACGAGCCGCCCCGAATGGACGAGCGCCGTGCCTCTCGCGCCGTCCTTCAGGCGGACGAACCACGCTTCGCCGAGGAACGAGTCGTCGGTCTTGCGACGCGCGAAGGTCGCGGTGTCGAGGCTCGCGAGGAGGGCCTCGGCCGACGTCGTAGCGGCGGCCAGCGTGGCGGCCGGGTCGTCGAGGCCGGGCATCGGGAGGTCGAGTTTCTTCGCGCGAAGCGCGATCGCGGCGGCAGGGAAGGCGAGGCTCTTGAGCAGCGGCGCCAGGAAGGCGCGCAACTGTTCGTTGGTGGCGAAGACTTCCATCGACTGGATGCGTCCGCGCACGACGAGGACCGCGCCCACGGCCGTGCCCGCTTCCTTCTTTGCGGGCCACTCCGAGAACGTGCGCTGGCACACCAGGCAGTAGTCGGCGAGCGCGTCGGACTCGCCGATCGAGACCAGTGATCGTCGGGTGTCGCTCGGATTGCGGAACTCCAGGAAGTGCGACACGAAGCGCGGGACGACGCTCGAGTCGGGCGAGAATTGCCCGCTCTCGCGCAGATACGAGGGGGCGAGGAAATCGGCGATCCGGAAATCGCTCCCCCGCGTCCTCGCGTCGCTGACCATCGAGGCGGGAAGCACGTCGATCTCGAGCGTTGCGTCGGCCGCGATCAGTCGGTCGAAGCGCACCATGCGGTCGCGCCGTGCGCCTTCGACGACGGTGCCGGCGAGCACCAGCGCAGTCGAGGCCCCCCCGTTGACCACGCGGACCGTCACCTTGCCGAGTCTCGGCTCCGGCTCGCTGAAGGTGACGCCCGCGCCGTGCACCACGGCGCCTACCGCCATGGCGGTCGGCTCGGCCTTCACGTAGAGCGGGAACAGGATGACCTGCTCGGCGGCGATGCCCGCGCCCATCCGGAGGGTGCCCAGATGTGCGGC
>JANNRO010000206.1:0-3724 GCA_031401505.1 Planctomycetia bacterium | reverse complement strand
CGTCCTCGTTCCGGCGCCCCACCCCCCCGACCGCGAGGTGCACGGTGTCTTTCTGCCGCGCCTCGCCCGCGCGGGCCAACGACCGGTCGTCATCGCCGACTCCTCGCCGCTCTCGGCTCGCGCGGCCGACGCGGCGCGCGTCGAGGAGCGGCGCCGCCTCTGGACCCGCATCGGTCGGGAGGCCGGAATCGACGTCGTCCACGTCGATCTCTCCTCCGACGAGGGCGACGCGGCGATCGATCGGATCGCGGCGGCCGGGGGCTCGCCCCGATGACGGCCGACCCCACGCTCGAGACGCTCACGCTGGCGTTGGTCGCGCACACCAACGTCGGAAAGACCACGCTCGCGCGCACGCTGCTCCGTCGTGACGTGGGGCAGGTGCTCGATCAGGCGCACGTCACGCGCACGAGCGAGGCGTTCGAGGTGGCACGCACCGACGCCGCGCGGCTGGTCCTCGAAGACACGCCGGGCTTCGGGGACTCTCCCCGGCTCCTGAAGCGGTTGAAGGCCGAAAAGAATCCCGTCGGCTGGTTCCTCCATCAGATCTGGGACCGTCGCAAGGACGTCGCGCTGTTCGGGGCGCAGGAGGCCGTGCGTTCGGTGCGCGATCGGGCCGACGTCGTGCTCTACCTCGTCAACGCCGGCGAGACGCCCGCCGACGCGGGCTACGTGCGACCCGAGATGGAGATCCTCGCGTGGGTCGGCAAGCCCGTCCTCGTGCTGCTCAACCAGACCGGCGTCGGCGCGGGCACGACCCAGGCGCCCGACCTTTCGACGCCCTGGCGTGCATTCCTCGCGCCGTGGCCGCTGGTCAGGGACGTGATGCCGCTCGACGCGTTCACGAGGTGCTGGGTCGAGGAGCACGCGCTGCTCGATCGCGTCGTGGAGGTCCTGCCCTCGACACGGCAGCCGGTCGCCCGGGAGCTCGCCGCCACGTGGGAGAAGCGCAATCTCGAGGCGTATCGCCGCTCCGTCGAACGCCTCGCGGCGCACGTCGCGCTCATCGCGGCCGATCGCGTTTCGATCTCGAAGTCGGCGTCGGCTGGTGATCGAAAGAAGGCGATGGAGTCGCTCGCCGCGCGCCTCGAGAAGGAAACGCCCGCGGCGATGGCCGACGTGCTGGCGCTCCACGGTCTGGACGGCGCAAGCGCCGCGAAGATCGAGGAGGAAATGAAGGACTTCACGGTCCACGGGCAGGACAAGGTGACGCCTCGCCGCGGCGCGTTGTGGGGCGGCATCATGAGCGGCGCACTCTCAGGCCTCGCGGCCGACCTCTCCGTCGGCGGGCTGTCGTTCGGAGGAGGCGCGGTCGTCGGCGCGATCCTGGGCGCGCTCGGTGGGAGCCAGCTTCCGCGCGTGTTCACGTGGGCGGGCGGGCAGGCCCTGCCCGCCGTGACGTGGTCTCCCGAGGCGCTCCATCGCCTCGTACGCGACACGATCGCGCGCTATCTAGCGGTCGCCCACTTCGGCCGCGGACGCGGCGGATTCCGCGAGGTGGACCTACCCAACGAGTGGGCGTCGCGTATCGCCGACGCGTTGGCGCCCGACGAGGAGCGCTTCGCCGCCCTCTGGAAGCGCGCGGGCAGCTCCGACACCGCGACGGCGAGCGAGATTCACGCCCTCTTCGACGCGAGCCTGCGTCGGGTGCTGATCGATCTCTACCCGGCCGCCCGACGCATGTTCGCGTAGCGGCTACTTCCCCGGCGCGGGCGGGCGATAGTTCGGATTGCACGACGGCGTCGAGGCGACGTCCTTCTTGGCGCCCGGCACGCGCCAGGGCAAGGGCTTGCGGACGGGCGCGGACGACGAATTCGACGGGGCGCCGGGAGATGCGGGGGCGGGTGTGCTCATGAATCGTTCCTTCGAGAACAGGAACCTACCCGGAACTGCTGCATCCGCGCGTCGGAAGTCAGCGAGGCGTCGTGACCTCGATCGACCGCCGCCGCACGTAGAGCGAGGCCGAAGCGCCCCTGGCGGCGAGACCCACCGATGCCGCCTCGTCCTCCAGGAACCCGGCCAGCGTGAAGGCGCCGCGCGCGATGCGCTCCTCGTCCGCACCCTTCCACGAGATCACGTGCGTGAAGACCGCCCAGATTCGGTCGCGATTCGCAGCCGAGCCGCCGCTCGAAAGTGCCTGATTGAGCAGGACCGGCAGCGTGAAGCGATAGGAAGAACCGTCAGGGACGGTGACTTCGGGACTCACGTCCGAGAAGAGCGCCGCCGCTCGGATGACGTCCACGTCGGCGGGAAGCGGCGAGCCGTGCGACACGTACCAGCGGAACTGCGGATGGCCGTATTCGTAGACGTAGACCGCGTCACCGGGCTTCACGCGGCGAGCCAGCGCGTCGAGCACCGGTCGGATCTCCTCGCGGCCCCGAGGATGACGGGCCTGCGAAATCGCGGCGACGACCGGCTGAAAGAGCAGCACGCCGCAGGCGACCAGAAACCAGATCGGCTTCCCCGGAATCCGCCGCAACTCGTCCAACCCGGCCGCCGTGAGCAGCAGTGCGGACGGCGCGAGGAAGAGGATCAGACGCGACGCGAACGGATACCCGACGGCGCGCGAGGCCGCGAGCGTGAGGGCGATGGGCAGGATCAGGAGCGCGATCCGCGAGAGGGACCACCGTCCGAGGACGACGCTCCCCACCAGCGCTGCCGTGGCCGCCAACGCCGGCTGGATGAAGCCGACCGGATCGTGGAACACGGCGAAGAACGTCTCGACGTACCACGACAGGGCCTTCGACGACGTGGGCCACGGCGCCCGCGCCCGTCGCCAGAAGTCCTCCAGTTGTTCGCTCGAGGCGTTCGCCTTCGAGGTGAGGGCATAGAACGCCACGAACGAAGAGGCCCACACGAGCGAGACCCACGCGAGGCGACCGAGCGACGCGAGGCCTCGGCGCCGGAGCCGGGACAGACCGAGCACGATCGCCGCGCTCGCGAGCCCGAACACCGCGGGGTAGGAGCACCAGACGCACGCGGCGCCGCCGAAGGCGTAGAGGACGCCGCGGCGTGTCGACGTCGGGGCGTCGAGGGCGCCGATCGCGGCGTTGAGGATCGCGAGCGCGATCAGCACGTCCAGCGCGTAGGGCTTCAACTCGTTCGCGTAATAGACGAGCGGTTCGAGGATCGCGAACGCCCCGAGTGCTACGAGCGTCGCCGGCTTCGACAGCAGCCGCCGAGCCACCGAGGCGAACAGGGGGAGCGACAGCAGCCCGGCGCCGAACGACACGCCGCGCAGCGCGCGCTCCGTCGAGCCGAAGGCCATCTCGCACGCCCGCACGAGGAACACGAAGCCGGGAGGAGCCACCTGCCCATAGGCCAGTGGATCGAGCGACTGCGAGAGCGCGCGGCCGGAGATCCCGAGCGCGAGCATCGCCTCGTCGGACCAGAACGAGCGCGCGAACATCCACGCGCGAGCGCGCAGGAACGCGCCCAGCAGCAGGAGCACGGCCACGAGATACGGAAACGCGCGATCGAAACCGGTGCGCGTCGCGGGCGCTTCGAGCGGGAGGTCGTCCGGCGCGTTCACGCCGGAAGGCTACGAGGCGCCGGATCGACGACGAGGATCTCGTCGAGCGCCTTGCGGCGGATGTCGGGGACGGTGACGTGCGAGGGCGCGTACCCGACCGGAATCACGCAGAACGCCTTCTCGTTCTCCGGGCGTCCGAGCACCTGTGACAGGAACGCCATCGGGCTCGGCGTGCGCCGTCGCGGGCCTCTCGAC
>JANNRO010000205.1:0-1522 GCA_031401505.1 Planctomycetia bacterium | reverse complement strand
CGCGCCGCCGGGGCGAGCGTGCGAACTTCAGCGGAGAGGGATTCGGCTGCGGGGTCGGGCGGTTGTGATTCACGCCCGAGCCCGAGATGGAGGTCGTCGTCGTTCAACTCAACGAGGTTGCGCACGTCATAGTATTTCAACCACCTTCCCGTGCGCGTTAGCCGGGGCACCGAATCGAGAGACGAGAAATCGGCCTCGGTGAATTCTCTGGAATCGGGCGCAGGGCGCTCGCCACACGATCCCGTTCCGAGGGCGATGCCCGCAAGCGCAGCGAGATAAAACGGCGTCCGATGCATTCACGGAAGCGTGTGGCGTCCCTGTCACGCCCGCGTCACGTCCCGAGGTGGAAGTCGTCAACTCTTCCGTCGCGCAATCTTCGTCACTGCATCGCCCCCCTCACCGCCCCAGGTGCGGCGCAAGGACTCGGTCTTTCGCCGGGGCCGGCGATCCCGCAGCGGCGACATCGCGCCTCGCGGCGCTGCGCGATGTGGTGCTGCTCGAGTTGGTGCCGGAGGCCGGCGAGTTGGCGCGTCAGCTTCTCCGCCTCGGCGGGATGCCGGGCAAGGCATATGTGGATGCCCTGCACGTCGCGCTTTCCGCCGTGCACGGCATCGACCACCTGCTCACGTGGAACTGTGCCCGCATCGCCAATGCCACGATGCGTAGTAGGATCGAGGCCATCTGCCGCGGGGCGGGCTTCGAACCCGCGATCATCTGTACGCCCGTCGAGTTCGTCCTGGAGTCGTAACCATGGTCCGCAACGACCCCATCGTCGAAGAGATCCACTCGGCGCGCGAGGCGATCGCGCGGCGGTCCGGCTACGATATCGACAAGATGATCGAGGCCGCCCGTGCACGGCAGGCCGCCGAGGGTCGCAAATCCATCCGGTCTCCTGCGCGAAAGCCCGGGGCGGCGAAGAGAGCGTCGTAACGCACGCAGCGCGGAACACGGGCTCACGAGACTGTCGGCCGATGCCCATGACCACGTGATCGCCTCGATCCGGCCGGTGGAGACGAATCCCCGGCCGCTCGGCTGTCGAAAACTCGCCGGGACCAAGCACGACTGACGCGTCCGCGTGGGTGACCATCGTGTGATCGACGAGGTCGCCGACGAGAGTCGTTGCCTGCGCGTCTACCGCGTGCATCACGGCCGCGAAGTTCATCGGTAGCGCGAGTTTCGCCCGCGAGGCGGTCTCGGCTCCCTTCGGCGTCGGCTCCCAGATGCCGAAGTGGTACAGCGCCGCGCGCCCGGTCTGGTCGATGATCGGCGTTCTCAACTCGCCTTCACCGCAACGCAGGTTGCGGATGCCGGCCACGATCTCGAGGTGCCGAACGCGTCCCCCCCGGTGCGCGATTCAATCTCCCATCCGTCATCCGCAAGCTGCTGCTCCCCGAGGGCAATCGCCGCGACTGGGACGAGATCCCCGACGAAGTCCGCGACGCGCTCGAAGTCGAATTCACCTCCGACGTCCACACCAACGTGTCCGAGGCGCTCTTGAGCGTCGTCGTACCCGATTCGATCC
>JANNRO010000204.1:0-4514 GCA_031401505.1 Planctomycetia bacterium | reverse complement strand
CACGAACGGTGAACTGCTGAAGGGTGTCGACTACTTCGGCAACGGCGCGCGCACGCACTCGATCGTGATGACGTACGAGACGCCGGCGTCGATCCGGTTCGTAGACACGATCCACATCGACGACCGCAACGATCTCGAGATCCGGCTGTAGCCCACGGCGCCCGAATCGCGGACGGGACACGCGTCCGACGGCTCCGGCTCACTACGACGGTCGCGTGCCGAGTTCGATCGTCAATTCGACCTGCTTGCCACCGCGATCCATCGAACACACGAGTTTGTCGCCCGGGCGGTGCGTACGCACGGCATCGACCGCGTCGAGGAGTTTCTTCATGGGCTTGCCGTCGATCAACGCGACGACATCGCCGACCTGTACCCCCGCCTTCGCGGCGGGGCCCTCGGGTTGAACGAACGTGATCCGGGGTGCACCGCTGCTCGCCGCGTCGCCCGTCCAGGCGATGCCCATCCACCCACCGCCATAGACGATCGACTTGCCCGCCTCGAGCGAAGGCAGCGCGGCCTCGATCATCGACCACGGGACGCCGAAGCCGATGCCCGACAACCGTCCCTGCCCGGCCGGATCCCAGAGCATCGACAGCGCAAGGAATCGGCCGTGGATGTCCACGAGCGCACCGCCGCAGTTGCCGTCGGTCATGCCGGCGTCGGACTGGAGATTGCCCCGCCAGGCCTTTTCGTCGTCCACGGGATGCATGCGCGACAGCATGCCGATCGTCGTCAGCGGATCGGGGCGGCGATCGGAGCCGAACGGGTTGCCCACGTTGACGAGAAGGCGCCCGACGCGCACGCCGTCGGTCGCCGACGCCGCCTCGAGCACCGGAGCGTCCTTGCCGGCGGGCCACTCGGCCTTCAGGCAAACGACGCCGATCCGCTGGTCGTGGGCCACGATCCTGGCCGGGACGCTGGTTCCGTCGGGGTAATGCGCGGTGACGGACGAGACCTTCGCGATCGTGTCCTCGATGTCGTTGGGAAAGCCGAAATGCGCGAGCGCCGAGGTGTTGGCGAAGTTGTAGAGGCTCGAAACGATCCAGCCGTCCTTCGAAACGCTGACGCCGCTGACGGGTCCGGCGTAGCGTGCGAGTTCGGCGACGCCGGGAGCACGCTGGATCGGCACCCGCATGCGGAACGGCTCGCTGCGGGAAATCTCGAGACTCACGACCGCCGGCGCCGCACGGCGGGCGGCGAGCGCGATCGCACGCTCGAGCAGCGCGGCGTTCTTCGCCTTCGCGGGCAGGTTCTTGGGATCGGGGAAGATCGTCGCCGCGTCGGGGACCTCTCGATACGCATGGCGGATGCTGTCGATCGGGAAGGCCTTTCCGAGGAACTGGAAGGGATTGAGCGGCTTCGGGTCGCCCCAGGTCGAAATGATCCCGACGAGGTTGCCGTCGACGTCCACCAACGGCCCGCCATTGACGCCGGGATTGACGGCCGCGCTGGTTTCGATTTCCGTGAATCGACCGCCGGGTTGCCCTTCCGGGGCGGGCACGAGTGCCGCGACGATGCCCGCGGTCAGCGCCGCGGTGCCGCCGTCGCCCTGACCGAAAGCCGTCCCCATTGCGAACGTGAACTGCCCGATCTCGAGCGACGCCGACGTGCCGGGAACGACGAACGGAAACCCGCTCGGCGGCGGCTTCGTGATCTTGAGAAGCGTGGAGTCGATCGCTCCGACCCGCAACACGACCGTCGCGACGTACGAGGCGTAGGTGCCGCGCTTCAAGTCCGGGATGCGGATCTCGATTTCCTTCGCGTAGTTCTTCGTCTGGTTTCTCGGGCCCGTGAAGTAGGCACCCGCATCGGCGTCGGAGAGGACGTACCCGTTCTTCGTGATCATCACCCCGGACGAACCGGGCGAGATGCCGTCTTTCGACGGCGCGATGCAGCACACCGCCGCCGGCGTCACCGACCGGATCGCCGCGAAGAACTCCTTCTCGACGAGCGCCGCGGCGCCTCCCGCGGGACCGTCGGCCACCGCGATCGGCGCATGTGCGCCGACGAAGGCGAGCGCGAGCGTCGCGACAGCCGCGATCCGTCTCACTTCGCCGCCCCGCCCAGTTCCCCGGACCACACGAACGACTTGGTGCCGCGCAGCGCCTTCAACTTCACTTTGGTTCCCGCGCAGTAGAGCGCCAGCGCGTTGGTCAAGTCGGCCGCGGAGAAGAGGTCGTACGACTTCGTGCTGCCCACCCCGCCGAGCGTCACCTGCACGATGACGTCGTCTTTCGAAGGCACGAGCACCTTCACGTCGGGCTTGCCCTTGCGGCAGGGCGAGTCGTCGAGGACCTTCACGATCCGCAAACCGGTCGGCTTGCCCGCCGCGTCGGTCTCGTTGCGGACGTCGATCCCAAGATAGCCCGCACAGGCCGCGACCTTGTCGGAGAGCAGGTCGTCGAAGTAGCGCACGATCAGATGGATCGGAATGGCGAACGACGCGCCCGTATTGCTCGCCCCCGCGCCGCTGCCGTCGCCGCGCGTCGAGATCATGCCGTTGATGCCGACGAACTCGCCCGAGAGATTCCAGAGCGGGCCGCCCGAGTTGCCCGGATTGACCTCGGCGTCGTGCTGGATCGCGTTGGCGTAGGTGAAGTCGCCGCGCAAGTAGCGCTCAAGCCCCGAGATGACGCCCAGCGTCGCGACGCAGCGCCCGTCGCCCGCGAGGAAGAACGGATTGCCCGTCGCGATCACCCATTGCCCTTCGGCGAGCGACTCGCTCTTGCCGAACTTCGCGGCCTTGAATTTCTTGGGGGGAGGGCCCAGGAAATCGAGCAACGCGATGTCGTACGTCGCGACGTGATCCTTCAGGTGCCCCTGATACACCGATCCGTCGAACGTGATGATGTCGAGCGCGTCGGCATCGCGCACGACGTGCTCGTTGGAGAGCACGAAGGGGCCTTTCCCTTTCCACATCACGAACGCGCCCGACCCGCCGCTCTCCCGTCGGAACGAGCCGTCGGGCTGCTTCTTCGCGGCGAAGATCGTGACCGACGACTCCTGAACCGAGGCAACCGCCCGGGTCAACGCGTCGTCGACGGAATCGGCGAACGCCAACGCCAACGCGTCAGGGTCTTTCGCGGCCTTGCCCGCACTCGGTGTCGACGGTCGCGCCGGTGTCGTAGCCCCTGTGGAAGTCGCCCCCGCGGGAGTCGCCGGCGTGGCAGCCGCGGGCGTCGGTTTGGGTCCGTCGGGTCCTGCCCACGCCCCAACCGGCGCGAGTGCGCCGAGGACCGCCGAGACCAGAACGAGCCGTCGGATGCTCATGGGCCAAGGGTACCCCACCACGGGGCGTCCGGTTGCGCCCGATCGGCAGGGAGACGCGGACCCGCGAGTCGGACGCGGGCCCCGTCGCGAATTCGGGCCGCACGACGAAATCGGGCCCCGGGGCAACGCCCCGGGGCCCGCGTAAGCCCGAAACCAGCCACTTCGGCCAGGAAGAGAGTGGTGACCCGTACGGGACTCGAACCCGTGTTTCAGCCTTGAGAGGGCCGTGTCCTAAACCGCTGGACGAACGGGCCGCGCAGGGGAAGCGACGGCACAAACGACGAAAACCTCGGACGCAAACGAGAAAACGCCACGACTTTGGAAGATGGTTGAGGAGGAAGGATTCGAACCTTCGACTTCCTGATCCAGAGTCAGGCGTTCTACCAGCTGAACTACTCCTCAACGGCCCCGCGGATTCTAGGGGGCATGGGGGGCCGGTCAAGGCGCGGCGCCCACCGGCCGTCGAGGACCGGTCACCGCCCCCGACCGATCGTCGTCTCGACGGAGAGTTCGCCCGCCAGATCGGTCGACAGGGCGTGGCGCAGGGCGCCCACCGACAGTCCCTGGGCGAGCAGGTGCATGGACTTCGCCATGGCGGCCTCGACCGTCAGATCGTGCCCTGCGACGGCGCCGGCATCGAGTGCGGCACGCCCCCCCTCGTAGAGTTCCGGACGCACGGCACCGTGCCCGCACTGCGTCACCAAGACGATGACGGCCCCCCGGGACCGAGCGGCGGCGAAGCCTGCGGGCCAACCCGCGGCACCTCCGGGAACATTTCCGGTCCCGAACGCGCCGACGACCACGACCTTCGCCCCGGAGTCGACCGCGCGGGCGATCGACGCCGCCGGTGCACCCGGCCAGCACGGCAGGTAGGCGACCGCCGTGTCGAAGCCCGGCACCCGTCGGAACCGCTCGGCCCCGGGACGTCGGATGAGCGCCGGATGAAGGTCGACGTCGAGACCGACGCGGCCGAGCGGGGGGTAGTTCGGGCTCTCGAAGGCGTCGTAGCGCTCCGCCGACACCTTGCTCGCCCGGTTCCCGCGCAGGAGCTGGCGGCCGAAGAAGATCGTCACCTCGGGCACGTCGCGGGTCGCGAGATCGACCGCCGAAACGAGATTCAGTCGTCCGTCGGACGGAATCGACTGGAGCGGTCGCTGGCTCCCGGTGAGCACGACGGGCTTGGCGAGCCCGCGCAACGCGAACGAAAGCGCCGACGCGGTGTACGCCATCGTGTCGGTCCCGTG
>JANNRO010000203.1:0-5257 GCA_031401505.1 Planctomycetia bacterium | reverse complement strand
CCCCCCGCTCCGCGCGGCCTTCTAATCTTATCTCGGGGCTCGGTTCCGCCCCCGGCCCCCGGGGCCCCGCCCCGCCGCGCGGGCCCCCCCCCCGCCCCCCGGGACTGGGAAGTGCGCAACTACGGTCATGCACCCGGTCGGGCTGATCAGCCGCGCTCTCGGCGAGCCCGTTCCTGCACACCGGCCAGGTACGCGTCCAACTCGTCCATGCTCCCGAAGACGGCGATGGAGGGCAGTGCGCGGACGACGTCGAGCACGCGGCGAATCGGCCGCTGCGGGTTCGTCAGGAACACGTTGCTGCCGCCCTTGGTCAGTTCGAGCCGCGCCGCGAGAAGGACCGAGATCCCGCGGCTGTCGAGAAACCGGAGTCGTTCCAGATCGATGATCACGGTCTGTGGTCGATCGAGCGCGAGGATCGCGAACGCCTTCTGCGCGCTTTCTGAGGTGTGGCCATCGAGCACGCCGATGAGCCGAACGACCGAGGCCGTGAGCCCCGACAAATGCGGTCGGACGGTGACTTCGATCTCAAGGGACATGGCGACGCGCTCGCGTCGCATTCTACGTCCGGTCGTCGTGGCCGAAGCGGGGTTCGTCGCGGTGCCGGTACGTGTCCTCGACCGGGCGTCGGGTCCGTCAGCGCGCGGCCGAGGCGTCGCTCGGCTGCCGGGCCTTCCGGAACCCTTCCGCGAAGGTCGCGTCGGCGTCCCACTCCGCCGCCAGCCGTGCGGGGCCGTTGCCCCCCGGCAGCCCAGCGAGTCGTGCAGCGTCCCTCGTCAGGAGCGCCCGCGTGCCGATCGGGTCGCCCTTGGCCCGCCGAGCGATCGCGCGGGCGACGACGGACGGCCCGGCGGCTTCGATCGCTCCGCGTAGGCGGGCCGCCTCGGTGCGAAGCGCGATGTCGAGGGACGTGGTCGTCAGCGACTCATTGACCTCGTCGAGTGCCGCAGCGTACCGACCCGCGCGAATGGCCGCCGCGACACCCGCGAACGCCAGCGGAATCCCCTCGAGGTCGTCGAGAGGGGCCCGCGTCCGATCGATCCAGTCCGCGAGCACGACCGCCGGATCGTGCCAACCGGCGAGACCGAGGCCCGCGGATTCGTAGCCGTGACAATGGCTTTGATCGAAGGGGCCTTGCGCCATGCCGAGATGGAGATGGCTGAAGTGACCGCCATTCTCGAACGAGAAACCGAGTCCGAGGGAGCCCATCAACTGTCCGGCGCTCACCCGTTCACCCGCGCGCACGAACGCGACGCTCGCCGCGTGCATGTAGACGACGGTTGCGAGTTCGTGCTCGGACACGCGGTGCTCGGTAACGATCAGCGTCCCCATGTCGCTGCCCGTGTGGATGAAGCGGACGACGCCGTCCGCGCACGCGTAGAGCCCTGCGCCGTCGAGGAGAGCTCCGACGTCACGCCCCGTGTGGACGGTGGTTCCCCCGTTGCGTCGGAAGCCGAACGGCTGGAGCCGGCGCCCCGCAGGAACCGTCTCGCGACCGTATCCGAGCATCGGTGTCGTCCATCGGGGCGCGACCGGGAGCGTCGCGGCCGACACGTGTCCATCCCGCGCGACGGGGTTCCTCCGTGCGTCGGGCGCGACCGCCGTCGCTGTCTCCATCTTTCGCAGGAACGGAGTCCACGCGAGCCCTTCCGGACCGATCACGCGCACTTCCTCGGCAAGTCGGTCGACGACCCGTTCGCCCGCGACTCGGCGGGACAGCAATTCGAGGCAGGCCCGTACGTGGACGTCGGTTTCGCGCGCAAGGCGCGCCGCGACGAGCGCCGATGCGGTAGCGGGGGGGATGGCGCCTGGGCGATCCCAGAGGGTGAGGCAGGCGATCGCGGCTTTCTCGCGAAGGCGCACTTCCGCGTGCGTCAGCAGATCGAGCGCTCGCGGGAGCGCGGAGCCGTCGTCGCACCGTTCGAGCGCGCAGAGGGCCCGATGGACGACGTGCCAATCCCGGTGCCGGAGGAGCGCATGGAAGAGGGGCCGCAGCGACTCGTCGCGGAGTCGCTTGACGGCCTCGATCGCGTCGACCGCTTTCGACTCGACGAATTCGTCGATGAGTGCCTCGCGCTGCGTTGGCGCCGCGCGCACGATGGCGGCGAGGTCGGGGACGATCCAATCGACGAGTTCGACGCCCGCGCCGCGCTCGACGTCATCGCCCCATTCGGCCGTGGCGGGGGCCGAGTGTGGTGCAACGACGACGACGACGAGCAGGACGACGAACGGGACGAAGAGCCGCGGCGTCCGGAATCGGATGCAGGTCCCGTCGCGAATTCGACTCACGTCGTCGCTCCTCCGGCCCTCGAGCCCGAGACGTTCGGGCCCCTACCCCGTAGGAACGGACGCGGTCCGGCCAGGTTCATCGGGAACCAGGCCCCGCGCGATTCGTTCCCGCGCGCTCAGTCGTTTCCGAGCGCTTCGACGAGGCGCCGCACCGCACGCTTCAGTCGCGCCAGATCCCATGGCGGGGTGAGCGTGGGTACGTGAACGAAGCCCGCGATGCCGTCGGTTCGTCGGGAGAGGAGTTCGTAGAACACGTGGTTGCAGAGGTAGCCGCCGGCGTCGTCGCTGTCGATGAACTCGAAGCCGCCCGTCTCGAGCGCGGCGCGCAGGCGCGCGAGTGGCAACCGCGTACGAATCGTCGCGGGGCCCGTGTCGCGAATGGCGACATCGTGGCGCGTGACGCCTGCGGCGTCGGGCGCATTCGCCGTGTCGCGGTTGCGCGCCGTCGATTCGAGCCTCAACGCCGCGCCCGGTGCGACTCCGAGACACAGCACGAGATCGGGCTTCACTCGATCGATCGCCGCCTGCAGCTGGATCGGCGCGTCGCCATACGTCACGTCGAGGCGAGCCGTGCGCACGACGAGAGGCCCGACGGTCTGGCCGTCGAGGTCGCGAATCGCTTCCCAGGACGGATTCTCCGTGACGTGGAGAAAAGGCCCGAATCCGGTGACGAGGATCGTGCGGGATGGCGACGCAGTCTCCCGGGACGACGCGCCCGTCGAGCCGACGGGCGCAACGTCACCGCAGCCGACGAGCGGCAACGCGAGACAGAGCGCGAGCAGGAGGCGGACCATGGGGAGAGAATACGCGGACCGGATCGAGTTCGATCCGGACAGCGACCCCGCCGCTCGTCACGCGCCGTCGATCGGGGTGCTCGGGGACCGGATGTCCCCTGTCGCGGGAGCAGTCGGCGCTCCTGCCCCCTGCTTTCTCACCGATCGGGGCGCGGACCGTCGTCGCGTCGGGGTCGCGCGATCCCGTAGACTCGCGCCGATGTGGTCCGACCTCGGCCTGGCTCTGCTCGCGTTCGGTCTGGTCCTTTTGAACGGATTCTTCGTGCTCGCCGAGTTCGCGATCGTGAAGGTTCGCGCCACCCGGCTCGAGGAACTCGCTCGGGCCGGAAGTCGCGATGCAGCCGTGGCGCGGGACATCATCTCGCGTCTCGATTCCTACCTCTCCGCGACGCAACTCGGGATCACGCTCGCGAGCATCGGGCTCGGTTGGATCGGCGAGCCCGCGTTCGCTTCGCTCTTCGCTCGACTCTTCGACCTCCCCGGCGCGTGGTCGAGCGCGGCCTCCCACTCGGCGGCCGTCGTCGCGTCGTTCCTGCTGATCACGATCCTCCACGTGGTCGTGGGGGAACTCGCGCCCAAGTCGATCGCGATCGCGCACCCCGAGCGTGCCGCGCTCTTCTCCGCGCGACCCCTTCGCATGGTCCACCGCCTGCTCGCGCTTCCGCTCGCCGTCTTGAACGGCGCCTCGCGCGGCCTCTTGCGTCTGTGGGGCGTGCCGCTCGCGAGCGCGGAGGAGCGCGGTTACTCCGAAGAGGAACTCCGTTCGATCCTCGGTGCGTCCCAGGAGCGCGGGGGGTTCAGCCTCCACCACCTGCTGCTTCTCGAGAACGCATTCGATTTCGGGGGTTTGCGGGTGAAAGACATCGCCGTGCCGCTCGACAAGGTCGCCTTTCTCGACCCCGCCCGACCCTGGGTCGAGAACGCGTCGCTGATCCGGGAGAAGAGGCTCTCCCGCTATCCGCTTCGCGAGAACGGTCGGATCATCGGTGTCGCGCACGTGAAGTCGATCGCGCTCGAAATGATGGACGGGCTCACTCCGGACCTCTATCGGCATCGCCACGAGCCGCTCCGGGTGCCCGAGGAACTCGTTCTGGAGGCGGCCATGCGCCGCATGCAGGCGGCGGGCGAGCACCTCGCGGTCTCGGTCGCGGCCAGCGGGGAAGATCGCGGGATCTTCACGCTCGAGGACATCGTCGAAGAATTGATCGGCGACGTGCGAGACGAGTTCGAGCGGCGTCGGGCGACGCCGTTCGTCGACCTCATCCCCGCGTCGTCGATCCTTCTCGACCCCGTCGCGGCGGATCGCACGGAGATCATTCGGTTGCTCGTCCACGCGGCGTGCGCATCGAGCGCCCTGGAGGAGACCCCGACGCTCGAAGCGGTCCTCAAACGGGAACGCGAGGTGCCGACGTCGGTCGGTGAAGGCGTCGCGATTCCGCACGCGAGAATTCCCGGCATCGGCGAGCCGCGAATGGCGTTCGCGAGGCTCGCGGAGGGGATCGAGTTCGCCGCGCCCGACGCGAGGCCCGTGCGCCTCGTGGTGTTGATCCTCTCACCTGCCGAGGAGCCCGCCGTCCAACTGAAACTCCTCCAACGAATCGCGGAGATCATGCAGAGCGACTACCTGCGTACGAGGCTCCTCGACGCTTCGTCGATCGAGGCGGTCCGCGAGACATTTCGGGTGGGGGATGCGTCGTCTCACGTCTGATCGGCTCGCACGCACTCCGTAAGCGGCCACGATCGGAAAACGCCGTGGGCCGCCGGTGACCGGAGATCCGGGCGCCCGGACGACGGGTACGAGTTCGCCGAACTCGACGAGGCGTATACCCTCGGGCGATGCACGACGCCGGACTGGTCGCCACCCTCGCCGCCGCGCTCGGGGCCGCGCTCGTCGCCGGCTTTGCCGCGAAGCGCCTCGGGCTCTCGCCGATTCTCGGGTACCTCGTCGCGGGCATCGTGATCGGGCCCCACACTCCCGGCTTCGTCGGCGATTTGAAGGCGGCGGCGCAGCTGTCCGAGATCGGCGTCGTGCTCCTGATGTTCGGCGTCGGTCTCCACTTCTCGCTCGCGGATCTGGTCGCCGTGCGCTCGATCGCGCTCCCCTGCGCCCTACTTCAAAGTGCGGTGGCGTCGGGGCTCGGCGTCCTCGTCGCGCGGGCCGGGGGATGGAGCCTCGG